>NZ_JBSPUF010000005.1:262137-265591 GCF_056861425.1 Stenotrophomonas sp. 21LCFQ19
ATCCCCCCGTGTAGGGCTAACGGGGGGTCTGCTGGGGTTTTGGCCGGCAAACCCCCGACTCTGACCCCGGTTTCGCTCGTTTCCAGCTCCTAATTACTGGTTCCTGCCCCATGACCCAACTCGCCTCCAGCTACGACCCCAGATCCTTTGAAACCGCGCTCTATGAGTCGTGGGAGAAGGCCGGCCTGTTCAAGCCGTCCGGCAAGGGCGAGCCCTACACCATCCTGCTGCCGCCGCCGAACGTGACCGGCACCCTGCACATGGGCCATGCCTTCCAGCAGACGCTGATGGATGCATTGATCCGCTACCACCGCATGCGTGGCTACGACACGCTGTGGCAGGTGGGTACCGACCACGCCGGCATCGCCACCGAAATGGTGGTCAGCCGCAACCTGGCGCTGGAAGGCAAGGGTGAAACCCGCGACTCGCTGGGCCGCGATGGCTTCATCGACAAGGTGTGGGAGTGGAAGGCGCATTCGGGCAACGTGATCGAAGGCCAGATGCGCCGCCTCGGCACCTCCGCCGACTGGTCGCGCAGCACCTTCACCATGGACCCGGGCCCGAGCGAGGCGGTGATCGAGTCCTTCCTCCGCTGGCACGAACAGGGCCTGATCTACCGTGGCCAGCGCCTGGTCAACTGGGACCCGGTGCTGAAGACCGCCATTTCCGACCTGGAAGTGGAGAGCGTGGAAGAAGACGGCTTCATGTGGTCGATCGCCTACGCGCTCAACGACGGTGCCAGCTATGAGCACGTCGAAGTGGATGCCGACGGTAACGAGACCCTGCGCGAAACCCGCAATTACCTGGTCGTCGCCACCACCCGTCCGGAAACCCTGCTGGGCGACACTGCAGTGATGGTGCACCCGGAAGACAGCCGCTACGCGCACCTGATCGGCAAGAGCGTGACCTTGCCGCTGACCGGCCGCAGCGTGCCGGTGATCGGCGACGACTACGTCGACAAGGCCTTCGGTACCGGCGTGGTCAAGGTGACCCCGGCACATGACTTCAACGACTACCAGGTCGGCGTGCGTCACAGCCTGCCGATGATCAACCTGTTCACCACCACCGCCACGCTCAACGAAAACGCCCCGCAGCAGTACCAGGGGCTGGACCGTTATGCAGCGCGCAAGGTGATCCTGGCCGAGCTGGAAGACCTTGGCATCCTGGTCGAGACCAAGGCGCACAAGCTGCAGGTGCCGCGTGGCGACCGTACCGGCCAGGTGATCGAGCCCTATCTGACCGACCAGTGGTTCGTGAAGATGGACGGGCTGGCCAAGCGCGGCCTGGAGCTTGTGGAGAACGGCTCCATCAAGTTCGTGCCGGGCAACTGGATCAACACCTATCGCCATTGGATGGAGAACATCCAGGATTGGTGCATCAGCCGCCAGCTGTGGTGGGGCCACCGCATTCCGGCGTGGTTCGACGAAGCCGGCAACTGCTACGTGGGCCGCAACGAAGCCGACGCCCGCGCCAAGGCCGGGCTCGGCGACGACGTGGTGCTGACCCAGGACAGCGACGTGCTGGAGACCTGGTTCTCCTCGCAGCTGTGGCCGTTCTCCACCCTGGGCTGGCCGAACGAAGCGGCGATGACCGAGCGCGGCTTTGAGCGCTACCTGCCGTCGAACGTGCTGATCACCGGCTTCGACATCATCTTCTTCTGGGTGGCGCGCATGATCATGGCCACCGACAGCTTTACCGGCCAGATCCCGTTCAAGGACGTCTACATCACCGGCCTGATCCGCGACGGCCAGGGCCAGAAGATGTCCAAGTCCAAGGGCAATGTGCTTGATCCGCTGGACATCATCGACGGCATCAGCATCGATGACCTGGTGGCCAAGCGCACCCACGGTTTGATGCAGCCGAAGATGGCCGAGAAGATCGAGAAGGCCACCCGCAAGGAATTCCCGGACGGCATCATCGCCCACGGTGCCGACGCGCTGCGCTTCACCATCGCCGCGCTGGCCACCCACGGCCGCGACATCAAGTTCGACATGAGCCGCGCCGAGGGCTACAAGAACTTCTGCAACAAGCTGTGGAACGCCAGCCGCTTCACCCTGATGAACACCGAGGGCTTTGTGCTCCCCTCTCCCACCGGGAGAGGGGCCGGGGGTGAGGGTACGCCTGCCGCCAATACCGATGCCGAGAAGTGGATCCTTGCACGCCTGGCCAAGGTTTCGGCCGAAGCACAGCAGCACTACGCCGACTACCGCTTCGACCTGTTGTCGCAGGCGCTGTACGAATTCGTCTGGAACGAATTCTGCGATTGGTTCCTGGAACTGACCAAGCCGGCCTTGAGCGGCGACAACGCCGAGGATGCGGCGAGCACACGTCATACGCTGCTATACGTGTTGGAAGCGGTGCTGCGCCTGCTGCACCCGCTGACCCCGTTCGTCACCGAACAGCTGTGGCAACAGGTAGCGCCGCGTCTTGGCATCAACGCCGAGTCGTTGTCGCTGCAGGCCTATCCGACCGCGGAGGAATTTGCCGGCGACTACGCGCAGGCCGAAGTCGACGTGGAATGGTTCAAGACCATGGTCAGCGCCTTGCGCCGTGTGCGCAGCGAGTTGAACGTGCCGCCGTCCAAGCAGGTGCGTCTGCTGCTGCAGGGTGGCCAGGCTGCCGATCGCAGCCGCCTCGACCGCTTCGCTTCGCAACTGCGCTTCCTGCTCAAGCTGGAGAGCATCGACTGGTTGGCCGCTGATGCAGTGACGCCGCCGGCCGCGGCCGCCATTGTCGGCGAGCTGAAGCTGCTGGTGCCGTTGGAAGGCCTGGTTGACCTGGACGCCGAACGTGCGCGCCTGGACAAGGAAATCGCCCGCGTTTCTTCGGAAAAGGACAAGAGCGAGGTCAAGCTGTCCAAGTTCACCGACAAGGTGCCGGCGGCGGTGGTCGAGCAGGAGCGCGTGCGTCTGGTTGATTGGAACAGCCAGCTGGCCGGCCTACAGGAGCAGCGCGCGAAGCTTTGAGGCTTGCTGATTGTTGTTGTGGAGAACGCCGCCTATGGGCGGCGTTTTCTTTTGTGCGTTGAGACAAAGAGCAGCGAGCGAAGAGCGCCCTCATCCACCCTCCGGGCACCTTCTCCCGCGCGCGGGAGAAGGGAATGCAATGCGCCATGCACTTCTGCGGGATCGCTGTGCAATCTGCTTCATGTGCTTGAGCTTGATGGCACGCCCAGTTCACGACGCTGCAAGAATCACTGCAGTCCCTTCTCCCGCGTGCGGGAGAAGGTGCCCGGCAGGGCGGATGAGGGGGCTTTGGGCTTTGGGCTTTGGGCTTTGGGCTTTACCTCCCCGCAGCACCAACACCCCACAATCCCAGCTACCCTTCCGACGTCCCCCCAAGATTGAGTAGCACAACGGTTTGGAGTCCAATCCTCAATGACAAGGAGATTGGACGTGAAGAAGCGCTTTACCGAAGAACAGATCATTGGCTTCCTGCGTGAGGCTGAAGCAGG
>NZ_JBSPUF010000006.1:0-116697 GCF_056861425.1 Stenotrophomonas sp. 21LCFQ19
TCGCCGACCTTGCCGACCGAGTCGTCGATCAGGCCCTTGATCTCCTTGGCCGCAGCGGCGGAGCGCTGGGCGAGGGTGCGCACTTCGGAGGCGACCACGGCGAACCCGCGGCCCTGTTCGCCGGCACGCGCGGCTTCCACCGCGGCGTTGAGCGCCAGGATATTGGTCTGGAAGGCGATGCCGTCGATGACGCTGATGATGTCGGCGATCTTCTTCGACGAGGCTTCAATCGCGCTCATGGTGGTGACGACCTGGCCAACCACGGTGCCGCCCTGGCTGGCGACGCCATGCGCGCCGATGGCGAGCTGGTTGGCCTGGCGCGCGTGTTCTGCGTTCTGGCGCACGGTGGAGGTCAGTTCCTCCATCGAGGCCGCGGTTTCTTCCAGGTTGGCAGCCTGCTGCTCGGTGCGGCGCGACAGGTCGCTGTTGCCGGTGGCGATTTCGCTGGCGGCCAGGTTGATGCTGGAGGCCGCGTGCTGGATGCGGCCGATGATGTCGGTCAGCTGTTCAACGGTGGCATTGGCATCGTCGCGCATGTTGGCGAACACGCCGTGGAAATCGCCCTGCATCTTCGCGGTCAGGTCGCCGCGGGCGATGGCCTGCAGCAGCTGCGACAGCTCGGACAGGTTGCCGTCGGTGGTTTCCATCAGCTGGTTGAGGCTGCTGACCATGTCGCGGAAATCATGCTGGTAGGCAGTGGCATCGCCGCGCACCGAGAAGTCGCCCTGTGCGGCGGCACCGGCCAGGCGCTTGATCTCATTGTTGATCGCCGACAGGCTGGCCTTGACCGCATCCACGGTCTCGGTGATGACGGCCTTCTCGCCGGGCAGGCGCTCGATATCAACGGACAGATCGCCATTGGCATAGCGCTTGATGATCTCCAGTGCGGACAGCAGCATCTGGATGTGCGAAGCGACCAGCGCGTTGCTTTCCTTGACCATCACGCCGTAGTCGCCGGGGAAGGCGGTCTCGTCCATGCGGTAACTGATCATGCCGGTCTCATGCTGGCGTGCCATCTCCCGCTGCGCGCCGATCACCGACTGCAGCTGCGCCTGCATGCGCTGCATGGACTGCAGCAGCATGCCAACCTCGTCGCGGCGCGAGGCGTCAATGCGGCGGTCGAGCTTGCCAGCGGCGACATCGTCGGCCACGCGCACGGCATCGGCCAGCGGAAGCATGATGGCGCGGATGATGGCCCAGCCCAATGTGGCGGCCAGCAGCAGCGCAAGACCCAGACCGATCACGATGGCGATCAACGAGCGCTGGTGTGCGCTGCGTGACTCGGCAGTCTGCTTGGTCAGCTGCTCCTGGTTGTACTGCGACATCTGCTTGAGCTGATCGAACAGGGCGCGGCGCAGCTTGCGCGAGTCGCCGCTGGAGATGGCATTGGCGGTGACGAAGTCATCGGCGGCGATCGCGGCGGCGATGCGGTCGTGTGCTTCGAAGTAACCGGCACGCAGCTCTTTCATCTTGTCGTACATCGCCAGCTCGGTGGCGCTGTAGTCGGCTTCGATGTCGTCGTAGGCCTTCTCTGCCGCTTCGATCAGCTTGCGGCTGTCGGCCATGCGCTTGTCGTAGTCGGCCAATTGTTCCGGGTTGCCCTGGTAGTTCAGCTGGGCCTGCTCGAAGGTGCGGTATTCGCCAAGCTGGGCGCGCATTTCACCAAGCTGCTGGACTGCAGGCATCCAGTTGTTGTTGACCTGCTGTATCTGGACGTCGGCCACGTTCATCCGCCACAGCGCAAACAGCGCAAGCAGCAAGGTGAGCAGGCTGGTGCTGCAGAACGCAAGCACCAGCTTTCGCGTGATCGACAGGTTCTGGAACCACTTCATTGCAGACATCTCCGTAGGCGGGCATAAGGGCGATCCGCAGGTCCGGCGCCCCTGGGGAATGTCATGCGTGGTGCAGGCCGCGACGGGGGCCCAGGTCGGTTGGAAAACCTGATTGCATTGCGAAGCGGTATCGGCACACCCGTGGCCTTCTTGAAGGCGGCGTGCGGCGATGATTCAGGCAAGCTGCCTCGCGCGCTCGTCCTGCGATCACAGTCATCACGTGCATGCATGCGTGCACGGCAAAACGCCGCATGCCCAGAAGCTGGGGATGCGGCGTCGGATGCCTGTTACGGAGTACTCAGGCCGCTTGCTGGGTACGCAGTGAACGTACCAGGCCACCGATGTCGACGATCAGCGCGACGCGGCCATCGCCGAGGATGGTGGCGCCAGAGACACCGCTGATGCGGCGGTAGTTGTTCTCGATGTTCTTGACCACGACCTGCTGCTGGCCGATCAACTCATCCACTTCCAGAGCGATCTTCTGGCCATCGCCCTCGACCACGACGACCAGCGGTTCGGCCTGCGGGTTGTCGGGGTAACCGTAGTACTCGCCCAGCGACAGGATCGGCAGATACTCGCCGCGAACGCGCAGTACCCGGCCTTCGCCGGCCATGGTGCGGATGTCGTCGGGCTGCGGCTGCAGCGCTTCCAGCACGTAGGCCAGCGGCAGGATCAGGGTTTCGCCGGCAACCGAGACGGTCATGCCGTCGAGGATGGCCAATGTCAGCGGCAGTCGGATCAGTACGCGGGTACCTGCACCGGTGCGGCTCTCCAGCTGCACTTCGCCACCCAGCGCCTGGATGTTGCGACGGACCACATCCATGCCGACGCCACGACCGGACAGGTCGGTGACCGCATCGGCGGTGGAAAAACCGGGCTGGAAGATCAGGTCCCAGACCTGGGCGTCGGTGGGGTTGTCCGGCACGCTCAAGCCGCGTTCCAGTGCCTTGGCCAGGATCTTGTCGCGGTTCAGGCCGCGGCCGTCGTCGCTGACTTCAATGACGATGTGGCCACCCTGATGCGATGCGGCCAGGGTAATCGTGCCGGTCTCGTCCTTGCCGGACTCGCGACGCACGTCCGGCATTTCCAGGCCGTGATCGATGGAGTTGCGGACCAGATGCACCAGGGGATCGGCGATCTTTTCGATCAAGCCCTTGTCCAGCTCGGTACCTTCGCCGATGGTGCGCAGGCGCACCTGCTTGCCGAGGCGGCTGGAGAGGTCACGGACCAGGCGCGGGAAGCGGCGGAACACGGCATCCACCGGCAGCATGCGCACGCCGATGACGGCTTCCTGCAGGTCGCGGGTATTGCGCTCCAACAGATCCAGGCCAGCCAGCAGCTGTTCGGCATGGGCCGGATCCAGACCGCCGGAAACCTGCTTGAGCATGGCCTGGGTGATGACCAGTTCGCCGACCAGATTGATCAGCGCATCGACCTTGTCGACGCTGACCCGGATCGAACTTTCGGCTTCGTGCTGCTGGCCGCTGGCGGGCGCTTTGACGGCGGCCTCGGCGATGTTGGCAACGGCCGCGGCCGGCGCTTCCACTGCAAGGCTGGGGGGGGCGGCCGGACGAATATCCAGCTCGCAATCATCGACCACCCAGGCAAAGGTGTCTTCGATGCGGCTGCGCGGCACTTTGCCAACCAGGCCCAGATCCCAGGCCAGGTAGGCTTCCAGGGGATCGAGCTGGTCGAAGCTGGGCAGGCGCGCCATGCGCGGTTCTACGTGCAGGGAACCCAAGGTTTCCAGCTCGCGGATGATGCGCAGTGGGTCGTTGCCGCTCATGAACAGCGACGGCGCAGGGGCAAAGCCAATCTGCCAGGCGTCCGGGGTTTCTTCCTGCTTGGCGGCTGCCACGGCAACCGGTGCTGCGCCAGAGAGCACGGCCTGCAAGCGGTCGGTTATCGCCTTGACCGCTGCCGGGTCGGCGGGCTGGCCGTGTTCGACTTCGCGAAGCAATGCGCGCAGTACGTCCACTGAACCCAGCATCGCGTCGACCGCGTTGCTTTCGAGTGCGCGCTTGCCCGCGCGCAGCTCATCGAGCAGGGTTTCCAGCACGTGGGTGAGTGCGGCAATGGCGTCGAAGCCAAAGGTGCCGGCGCCGCCCTTGATGGAGTGGGCGGCGCGGAACACCGAATTGATGACTTCAGGGTCGTGCTGGCCGTCTTCCAGTGCCAACAGGCCGGCCTCCATTGCATCCAGCCCTTCGCGGCTTTCTTCGAAGAAGGTGGCGTGGAAACGCTGCAGGTCCATGCTCATTGGCGCGGTATCCGATCGGTGGGGCAGGTGGGCTGATCAGCCCAGGACTTTCTGTACGGTGGCAACCAGCTGTTCTGGATTGAACGGCTTGACCAGCCAACCGGTGGCACCGGCGGCCTTGCCTTCGGATTTCTTGTCGGCGGCCGACTCGGTGGTCAGCATCAGCATCGGCGTGAACTTGTAGTCCGGCAGCTGGCGCAGCTCACGGATCAGCGAGATGCCGTCCATGTTCGGCATGTTGACGTCGGTGACCACGGCGTTGAAACGCTGGCCCTTGGCACGCCCCAGGGCGACCGCGCCGTCCTCGGCTTCTTCAACCGAGAAACCGGCCGAGGTGAGGGCGAAAGAGACCATCTGGCGCATCGACGCCGAGTCGTCCACCACCAAGATTCGTGCGCTCATGCAGCGTTCTCCACAGATTTCGTTGTGTCAGGGGTTGCTTCCAGACCGAGGGTCCGGAGGACACCGAGCAGGCGCGCGGCGTCACGGAAGGTATCGGTAGCGTTGTCAAAGACAGTGGCGTGACCGGCGTGTTGGCGTGCCAGTACAAAGGCGCACAGCACCTGCATCGCGGCGGTATGCACGCGGCCGACCTGGCCGGCATCCACGCGCAATTCGCCTGCTTGCGGCAGGTGGATTGCCAGTTGTTGCTTCAAGTCGCTGGTGGACTCGATGCCGAGATCCTGGGCGAGGGCCACAGTGCTCATCGTTGCTCCGAACGAACGTTACTGGGAGAGATAGCGGCGATGCGCTGGCGATCTTTAGGGCTGCGATGCGCTGCAGCAGATAGTGTTAACGGGCGCACGGTTTTGGGCTTTGCCCCCTCCCTTTCGCGCAGCGAAGGGGAGGGCTTGGGAGGGGTAGCTTTTGGCTGGGTAGTGCCGAGCCATGCTCGGCTGGAGCCTTACCGGTAAAGCCTCTGCCGAGCATGGCTCGGCCCGCGCCTTGCTCGGCTGCCGCCTGCCGGTCACCGCCCCTGCCGAGCATGGCTCGGCACTACCTTTGCCTCCTCCCCTTGGCTGCGCGAAAGGGAGGAGACGAAGGGGCAATCAGCGCAGCAGGCGGCCGGCGTCCAGCAGGATCATCGGTTGCTGGCCGACGCGGGCGATGCCCCGGAACAGCTCGTTGGAGATCTGGCAGATGCGCGCGGTGTCCGGTGGCTCGATCTGCGAATCGTTGAGGTTGGCGACGTCTTCCACTGCTGATACGCGCAGGCCCAGGGTCTCGCCATTTTCTTCCAGTACGACGATGCGGGTCTGCGAGTCTTCCGGTGCACTCTGCACGTCGAGATGACGGCACAGGTCCATCACCGGGACGACCTGGCCGCGCAGGTTCATGATCCCTAGCATGGCCGGACCGGTGCCGCGCAGTGCCAGCAGCGGTACCGGGAGGACGACTTCCTGCACCTTCAGCAGCTCCAGTGCATACGTTTGTTGGCCACAGCGCAGGCGCAGCCAGCGCGAGCTGCGCTCGGCGGCGCGGCGTTGCTGTGGACTGCTCGCTGGCCGCTGTGCCTGCGCTTGCAGTTCCTGCCAGGTGCTGGGACGTGCGTCTGACGAAGGCTCTGCCAGGGCGCGGACGTTCGGAGTGCTGCGCGGCGCCGGGACCGGGCTTGCCGGCAATCCTGCGGCGGTCTCAAACGCAGCCTGCAAGCTGGCGCTGTCGCTATGGGCGAGCTTGCGGCTTTCTGCCGGGCCGGTCTCGTAGATCACTTCATCCGGCAGGTCATCCCAGGTAGGAGGACGACCGGCATTGGCGGCACTGGTGGCCGCCATTGCGTCGTCGAACGCGGCCTGCAAGGCTGCGGTATCGCCGGACGCAATGCTTGCCGGAGCAGGTGCAGGGGCGGCTGAAGGCCTGGCTTGCGCTTCGGCCAGTGCGGCTTCGAACACGGCCTCAAGTTCAGCGCTGTCGCCCGGCACTTCGATCGCCGCCGCTTTGGCAGGCGCTGCGGGTGCGGGGGCCACCGCTGTGGGCACTGCCTCCAGCAGCAGTTCGCCGAGGTAGTCGTCGAGTACGTCGTTGCTCATGCGGCGCGCTCCAGCTGCGCGGCCTCGTTGAGCAACAGCCACTCAAGGGCGTGCCGGTAAGCGGCCATGCCGCGCCCCGGGTAATCGTCGCCGAGCACCGGCACGGTCAGGGCGGCGGGATTGCAGATGCGGGTGTCGACCGGAATGGCGTCTTCCCAGACGCGTTCACCATGACGTTCCTGCATCAACTTCAGGGTTTCATTGCCGGCGCGGGTGCGGCGGTCGAACAGCGTCGGCAGCACCGAAATAGGCAGGGGGCGCTTGCGCGAGCGCTCGACCATTTCACCAGTGCGGACCATGCCGTCCAGGCCGTGCAGGGCCAGCGGCTCGGCCTGGGTCGGGATGATCAGGCGGTCGGCCGCAGCCAGTGCATTGATCATCAACAAGCCCAGGGTTGGCGCGCAATCCAGCAGGATGTAGTCATGTTGTTCGCCGTGGCGGGCCAGGGCCTGCTGCAGGGCAAGGCCCAGACCAGGCTGGTTGGCGCTGCGACGTTCCAGCGTGGCCAGCGAGGCCTGCGCGCACAGATAGTCCAAGCCAGGAATGTCGCTGTGGCGGGCAAGCGAAGCGATCTCATGTGGCGGCGTGGCGAACAGTTCCTGCACGCCTTGCGGCACCGGCTCAACCGGTACGCCGAAGGCGCGGGTCAGCGAGGAGTGGGGGTCCAGGTCGATCAGCAGCACCTTGTGCCCGCGAGCGGCCAGGCCGCGGCCCAGCGACAAAGTGGTGGTGGTTTTGCCGACGCCGCCTTTTTGGTTGGCTATGGCCCAGATGCGCATCATTGGACTCCTTCGATGACCGCCGGTACTGCGCTGCGCACGCTGCTTGCGGCAGAACTGCCGCTGCTGTCGTCATCGCTGCTGGTACTGGCTGTGGTGTTGCCGGCAGCCGGCAGATCGGCCGCCGCTGCCGAATCGGCGAGGATGATCACCATCACCCGTCGGTTGCGGTTGCGCCCTTCGGGCGCGTCGTTGCTTTCGCGTGGACGGAACTGGCCGTAACCGACCATCGCCAGTCGTTGCGGCTGCACGCCATGGTCGGCGAACAGGTGCACCACGCTGGCGGCACGTGCGGCCGACAGTTCCCAGTTGGATGGGAACTGCGCGGTGGCGATCGGCAGGTTGTCGGTGTGGCCTTCGACGCGCACGCCGTTGGGCGCATCCAGCAGCACATCGGCCAGGGTGCCGAGCGTGTCGCGAGCGCTGACATCCAATGCCGCCGAGCCGGTGCTGAACAGGATGTCGCTGTTGATCTCGACTTCGATCCAGAGTTCGGTGCGGCGTACGGTGATGACGCCTTGCTTGACCAGCGGGGCAAGTGATTTGCTCAGGCGGTCAGCGATCTGGTTGAGCTGGCGCTCGGCGCGCTGCAGCTGTTCCTGGTTATGTGCGGACACCGGCATGCGCATATGCGATGCCATCGACGGCAACTGGGTTGGGTCTGCGAGCGCGCCGCCGGTCATGCTCGGCGCACTGATCACCGAGGGCGAGTCATAACCGCCGCCCTGCAATTGCTTGTTGCCTACCTGCACCTGGCTGATGGTGCGCGGGGCGCCGCCAAAGGCGGTGGTCAAGGCATCGGCCATGACCCGGTACTTGCCTTCGTTCAAGGACGAGATGGCGTACATCACCACGAAGAAGGCGAGCAGCAGCGTCATCAGGTCGGCATAGGGGATGGCCCATGCTTCGTGGTTGGCGTGCTCTTCGTGGTGCTTGCGGCGGGCCATGGCTCAGTTCACGAAGCCAGCGAGGCTGTTTTCGATATTGCGCGGGTTCTCGCCCTGGGCAATGGCGATCAGGCCTTCGATGATCATTTCACGCTCACGGCAGCTGCTGGCGATCACGCCCTTGAGCTTGGCAGACACCGGCAGGAACAGCAGGTTGGCCGAAGCGATGCCATAGATGGTGGCAGTGAACGCGGCAGCAATGCCATGGCCGAGCTTGCTCGGGTCGGCAAGATTCTTCATCACCGCGATCAGGCCGAGCACCGCGCCGATGATGCCCAGGGTGGGGGCATAGATGCCCATGCCCTCGAAGACCTTGGTGGCGGCCAGATCCTGTTGCTCCTGGCTGCCAAGTTCGATTTCCAGCATGTGGCGGATGGTGTCCGGCTCGACGCCATCGACCACCAGCTGCAGGCCTTTGCGGATGAACGGATCGTCCTGCAGCTCGACCTGCGGCTCCAGGCCGAGCAGGCCCTGGCGGCGGGCGATGTTGCTCCAGTCGACGATCTGCTGGACCAGCGCGCGGCGGTCGCTGGCTGGCGGGCGGATCACCCAGCGCACGATTTTGAAGGCGTGCTTGAACACGGCCGGCGAGGTGTGCAGCAGGATTGCTGCCAGGGTGCCGACGATGACGATCACGAACGCAGCAGGTGACCACAGCGAGGACAGGCCGGCGCCCTTGAGGATGCTGCCGCCCACCAGGGAGGCGAGGGCGAGGAAGAGTCCAATGATGCTGAGTCGGTCCATGGTGCGTATATCGGCCTCGTTGTAGCGGTCTTGAATCAGGGCGTTGCTTGAGCTCCTCTCCCGCGCGCGGGAGAGGGGTTGGGGTGAGGGTGCTCTTGGCTTCAAAAGCTAGAAGCTAGAAGCTAGAAGCTAGAAGCGCCCCTCACCCGCCCCGTCTTCGCGGGGCGCCCTCTCCCGCTTGCGGGAGAGGGGACTATCGGGATCGCGAGATTGCAGGGTTTGCGGACGGCTTGCGCCTGCATCACTTAGCTTTGCACTCCACGCAACCCATCCACATCCAGAATGAGCGCCATGCGGCCATCACCAATCAAGGTGGCGCCGGCATAACCGTTGAGGCCGCGCAGTGCGCGTGGCAACGGTTTGATCACCACTTCCTCGCGGCCGCGTACCTGGTCCACCACCAGACCGAAGCGGGCTTCGCCCATCTGCAGCACGACGATGGTCAGCAGCGAGGACGGTGCCGGGGTGATGCCCAGCCATTGGCGCAGGTCCAGCAGGGCCAGGGTGTGGGACTTGCGATCCAGCACCGCGCGACCATCGAACCAACCCAGCGAGGTGGCCGGTGCGTGCAGCACTTCCATCACGCGGGCCAAGGGCAGGGCATAGACGTCCTCGCCAGCCTGCACCAGCAGGGTCGGCAGGATCGCCAGGGTCAGCGGTACGCGGATCAGGAAGCGGCTGCCACGGCCCAGCTCGGACTGGATCTGGATCTGGCCGCTGAGCTCGCGGATACGCGACTGCACCACGTCCATGCCGACGCCGCGGCCGGAGATGTCGGTGACTTCCTGCTTGGTCGAGAAACCGGGCAGGAATACCAGGTGCAGGCACTCTTCGCTGCTCAGGCGGGCGGCGGCTTCCGGGTCGAGCAGGCCCTTGTCGCGGGCCTTGGCGCGCAGGCGTTCCGGGTCGATGCCGGCGCCATCGTCCTGCACTTCGATGCTGACGTAGTCGCCTTCCTGCTGTGCGGACAGGCGCACCCGGCCCATGCGCGGCTTGCCTTGGGCTTCGCGCAGTTCCGGCGATTCGACGCCATGATCGATGGCGTTGCGCACCAGGTGCACCAGCGGGTCGGCCAGCGCCTCGACCAGGTTGCGGTCCAGTTCGGTATCGGCGCCGATCAGCTCCAGATCGACTTCCTTCTGCAGTGAGCGGGCGACGTCACGGGCAACCTTGGGGAAGCGCGAGAACACCTTGCCGACCGGTTGCATGCGGGTGCGCATCACCGCCGATTGCAGGCGCGCGGTAGCGATGTCCAGGGTTGAGACTGCACGGTCGAGCTCTTCGTCCTTGAGGCGCATGCGCAAGGTCTTGAGCCGGTTGCGGGCCAGCACCAGTTCGCCGATCAGGTTGACGATGGCGTCCAGCCGCTTGGTGTCCACGCGCACGGTGTGCTCGGGTTCGGCGGCTTTTGCCGCTGCCGGTTTGGCGGCGCCGGCGGCAGCGCGGGGGGCTGCGGCCGGGGGCGCGGCTGGCCTGGGCTTGGCTGGCGCGGCGGGAACGGGCTGTACGGGAACGGCGCCAGGTGCGGCACCGCCATGCAGCTTGTCCAGCAGGGCTTCGAATTCGTCTTCGTCGATCAGGTCATCGCCGGCCTTTGCCGCTGCGACTGGCTGGGCACCGGGCGTACCGCTGCCGTGCAGTTCGTTGAGCAGGGCTTCGAACTCGTCTTCGCTGATCAGGTCGCTGTCACCGGCAGGCGCAGCGGCCGCTTGCACGACTGCGACCACGGGGGCGGCGCCAACATCGAACTGTGCGATCAGCGCAGCAGGTGCGTGCTCCGGTTCGGTGCCCGAGGAGACTGCGTCGAGCATGGCCTGCAGCCAATCCAGCGATTGCTGGGCGGCGTCGAAGTGATGTGCCAGCAGTTCGGCTTTGCCGGCCCGTGCCATGCCCAGGGTTTCTTCGGCGGCGTGGCACAGCTCCACCATCGGATGGATCGCCAGAAAACCGGCGCCACCTTTCAGCGTATGAAAGCCACGGAACACGGCGTTGAGCTGGTCGCTGTCGTGCGGTGCCTGTTCCAGCGTCACCAGCTGCTCGCCGAGGCGATCCAGGATCTCCTGCGCTTCGATGATGAAGTCGGCGGCGATGTCGTCGGCAAAAGCACTCATGCGTTACAGCCCCAGGTCCGAGAGCAGGTCGTCTGCGTCCACCTGCGACACGGCGTGGCGGTCCAGGCCATTGACGGCCGGGCCAGCCAGGCCCTGGTTGCGCGCTTCTTCTTCCGGCGGCGGCAGGCCGAGCGCGCCGAAACCTTCATGCACGCGACGGACGATGCCCACCACGCGGCGGATGATCTGCCCGGTCAGGTCCTGGTAGCTCTGGGTCAGCGCCACTTCGGTGAGGTTGTGGCGGATGCGTTCGAGGATTTCGCCCTGTTCGGCGTTCAACCCGTCCGCACGCAGGCGTTCGGTCAGCGCGCGGCATTCTTCGGCCAGATCGAGCGTGCGATGGGTGGCCTGCTCGGTCATCTGCACCACGTGGTCCAGGCGCGCGCAGGCGTCGTCCAGCTCACCGGCTTCGCTGGGCACGCTGGGCAGTTCGCCCAGCGCCTGGCCCAGTTCGCGTGCAAGCCTGCCCAGGCCGGACATCATCGGCTGCGTGCGCAGGGCGGCGAGTGCGTCGATTTCCCGACGCCAGCCAGCCTCATCGCCACTTTCCAATGCTGCCAGTGCGTCCTGCAGGCGCTGCACCAGGGCCGATTTGTCGCTCAATGCTTCCCCGGGCTGGTTCATCAGGCGCTCGCTGCCAGGCGTTCGAAGATCTTGCCGAGCTTCTCTTCCAGGGTCTGTGCGGTGAACGGCTTGATGATGTAGCCGTTCACGCCGCTCTGGGCGGCCTCGATGATCTGCTCGCGCTTGGCTTCGGCGGTAACCATCAGTACCGGCAAGGTCTTGAGCTTGGCATCGTTGCGGATCGCCTTGAGCAGCTCGATGCCGGTCATCACCGGCATGTTCCAGTCGGTGACGACGAAATCGAACGACTGCGTCTGCAGCATCGACAGCGCGGCATGCCCGTCCTCGGCTTCGGCGGTATTGGTGAAGCCCAGATCGCCGAGCAGGTTCTTGACGATGCGGCGCATCGTCGAGAAGTCGTCAACGATCAGGATGCGCATGTTCTTGTTCAAAAGACTTTCCTCTTCATGGTTCTTCGAGCCCGGCGTCGGCCGCCTCGAAAATCTTCAGTCGGCTACGCAGGCGCAGCGTGGCCTGGCCGTGGATCTGACAGACGCGGGATTCGCTCACGCCCAATACCGCGCCGATTTCCTTCAGGTTCAATTCCTGCTCGTAGTACAGCGACAGCACCAGCTGCTCGCGCTCGGGCAACTGGCCGATGGCCTTGCCGAGCTCGGCGCCGAACTGGCTGCGCTCCAATACCTGTTGCGGGTTGGGGCCGCCGGTGCTGGGGGTGTCCAGCTCGCCCTGGTCTTCGATCCGCGACTCCAGGCTCAAGACCTGGCCACGCGAGGCGTCTTCAACCAGTCGCATGTATTCGGGCAGCGGCAGCTCCATCGCTTCGGCCACTTCACTGGCGCTGGCCGCACGGCCGCTGCTCTGCTCAAGGCGGCGGATGGTGGCAGCGGCATCGCGGGCGCGGCGGTGCACCGAGCGCGGCACCCAGTCGCCACGGCGGATCTCGTCGATCATCGAGCCGCGGATGCGGATCGATGCGTAGGTTTCAAACGAAGCGCCCTGTTCGGCGTCATAGCTGCGCGAGGCCTCGATCAGGCCCATCATGCCGGCCTGGATCAGGTCATCGACCTCGACGCTGGCGGGCAGGCGCGCGGCCAGGTGGTGGGCGATGCGGCGTACCAGGTCGGCGTGGCGGGCAATGCAGTCATTGGCCGCGTTGCGCTGGACTTCACGGTATTGGGCGGCTGCATTGTTCATGCCTTCACCTTCTGCTGGATGATGCGTTCCAGGAAGAACTCAACGCCGCCGCGCGGGGCGGTTGGGGCTTGCCAGCGCGCGGTGCGACGGGCGATTTCGTTGATGGCCAGCGAGGCTGGCGCGGAAGGATAGAGCTTGACCACCGGCTGCTGGCGCTGCACCGACAGGCGCAGCCAGTCGTCCTGCGGTACGCAGCCCAGGTAGTTCAGGGAGACATCGATCAGGAACTTCTCGCAGACCCGCACCAGCTTTTCGTACAGGGCGCGGCCTTCGTTCGGGTCGCGGACCATATTGGCGACGACCTGGATGCGATCCACGCCGCGCTCGCGCGAGAGCACCTTGATCAGCGCGTAGGCATCGGTGATCGAGGCCGGCTCGTCGCAGACCACCACCACGGTGTCCTGGGCGGCCTGGCAGAAGGTCAGTACGCTGTCGGTGATGCCGGCGGCGGTGTCGATGATCATCACATCGAGCTCGCGCTCCAGCTCGGAGAAGACATTGACCAGGCCAACGTGCTCGGCCGGCTGCAGCTCGGCCATGTGCCGGCGACCGGAGGCGGCCGGCACCACCAGCACGCCGTTCGGGCCTTCGATGATGACTTCTTCCAGCGTGGCGCGTCCGGCGACCAGGTCGGCCAGGGTGTGCTTGGGCTGCAGGCCCAGCACCACGTCGATGTTGGCCAGGCCCAGGTCGGCGTCGAGCAGCAGGGTACGTTTGCCCATGCCTGCCAGTGCCACGGCCAGGTTGGCCGAGACATTGGTTTTACCTACACCGCCCTTGCCGCCAGTGACCGCGATGGTGCGTACCGGGCCGGCGGGTTCGTGCCGGGTTGCCGACAGCGGGAAGGTGTTGGTCAGCTTGGCGTACTCACGCGACTGCATTGTTCAACTCCGTGTTGCAGGGCATATCGGCCGCGCGGCGCAAATCTTCAAGGCGGAGTACAAGATTTGCGGCAGAGGCCCGATAAAGGTCTTCCGGGACGTCCTGGCCGTCGGTCACCCAGGTGATCGGCAGGCGGTGATCGACCGCCACCGACAGGGCAGAACCGAAGCGGCCGGTCTCGTCCAGCTTGGTCAGCACCACGCCCTGCGGGTTGGCGGCGCTGAAGCGGCGCACTACTTCGTCCATGTCCTGGAAGGCAGTGTTGGCGGGCAGTACCAGCAGGGTGCGGATCTGGCCGGCGGCGCGCAGCCACTGCAGCTGGGCGGTGAGGGCGCGGTCGCGCTGGCCCAGGCCGGCAGTGTCGATCAGCACCAGCTTGTAGTCGGCCAGCTTCTGCAGCAGCTGGTTGAGGTCGGTGCCGCTGTTGGCCTCATGCACGGCGATGCCGAGCTGGCGGCCGAAGCCGTACAGCTGCTCGCGGGCGCCGATGCGCTGGGTATCGGTGGTGACCAGGGCCACGTCGCGGGCGGCATGGGCTTCGGCGAAACGCGAGGCCAGCTTGGCGATGGTGGTGGTCTTGCCGGCACCGGTGGGGCCGACCAGGGCGATCACGCCGCCGGTTTCCATCGGGTCGACCGGGGCGATCGGCAGCTTCTTGGAGATAAGCCCCAGCATCAGGCCGCGGGCGCGGCTGGGATCGATGTCGGCCGGGATCTGGGTAGCGACGTCGCGGGCCAGGCCGGCGTCGAAGCCGTATTCGTCCATCAGGTCCAGCGCATTGGCGCGCACCGCGCTGCCACGCAGGCGTTCATCGGTGAAGCGGTTCATCTCGCGCTCGATCAGGTGGCGCATGCCGGCCACTTCCTGGCGCAGCTGGCTGAGCTGTTCGTCGTCGCGGGCGATGATCACCGGGCTGGTGGCGATCGGGTTGACCGGGGCAGTGCTGGCGACCGCTGCTGGAGCGGCGGTTTCGATGGCGACGGCGACCGGGGTTTCAGCCGATTGCGGGGCTGCGAACGCAGCGATCGGTGTAGCGATCGGCGCGACCTGCTCGATTGCAGGTGCCACCGCGGCGACGGCGAGGACCGGCGCAGCAGGAATTGCAGGGATTGCCACGGTAGCCGCCGGTTGCAGTGGGGCCAGCTCCGACTCCGGCATCGGCGGATCGATGACGAAGCGTGCGCGCTCGATCGAAGCAGGTGGCTCGATGGTGACGGCAGCGATGGCGTCGGCGAAGCTGGCCTGCTGGGTGACAGCGGGTACGGTTGCAAGCGGCGCGACCGCAGCGGCGCTGCCGGCCGGACGGAACGCCGGCACGATCGGCAGTTCGTCGGCGCTGGCCGGCTGGGTGGCAAACAAGGTCTGCGGGGCCGGCGCGCGGGGAGCGACTGGTTCAACCTCGGCCGACTTGAGCAGGCCGGCGAAGCGGCTGCCCGGTGCCAGCTCGATGCTGTTGTCGATGGAGCGACCGGTGGCGCCAACCGCCGAACGTGCCAGGGCGGCGACGGCCGAGGTGGTGGCGGTGACCGGTTCCGGTTCCGGTGCCTTGCGGCGGGTCATCGCGGCCATGATGGCTTCGGCGGCGCTGCGCGGCTTGGCCGGTGCCGGCGGGGCCGGGCGGCTGGCTTCCAGCGCCTGCTTCACCGCGGTCTCGTCGTAGTGCGCGGCAGCCACGATCTCCACACCTTCCTCGATCCGCCGGTTGGACAGGATCACGGCATCGGGGCCGTGTTCCTTGCGCACGAGGTTCATGGCGGTGCGCATGTCAGCGGCGACGAAACGTTTGATCTTCATGCTTTGGTACCGGGAGTGAGGCTGCGGCGAAGGAGTGGCGTTGGCGATGTCGAACATGGCGTGGCGGGCTCCTTCTTGCGGAATGGGTGCGGTGCAGCAGGTGTCTGGTTTCCGTCACCGGCATTGCTGACGGTGTCGGTTTTCGGGCTGCCTCAGCTGATCGTGCCGACCAGCTTCAGGCGTTTGTCTTCCGGCACTTCGCTGTAGGCCAGGACCGACAGCGAGGGAACGCTGTGGCGGACCAGGCGCGCCAGCGCGGCGCGGACCGGGGCCGGTACCAGCACTACAGCCGGCTCGTTGCGGGCCTCCTGCTTGCCGACGCAGTCGGCAAGGCTTTGGTGGAGGCGTTCGGCGAGACCAGGTTCCAGTGCGGCGCCATTACCTTGTGTTGACTCCTGCAAGACGCGTTCCAATTGCGGGTTGAGGGTGAACACCGGCAGCTCCGGCGAGGAGCCGGCGATTTCCTGCACGATGAAGCGGCCCAGCGCACCGCGTACCGAGGCGGTAAGCGCAGCGGGGTCCTGGGTGACCGGTGCGGCTTCGACCAGCGCTTCGGCGATCTTGCGCAGCTGGCGGATCGGGATGCGCTCGATCAGCAGGTTCTGCAGCACCCGGGCCACGGTGGACAGCGGCAGCGCCTTGGGCGAGAGGTCTTCGGCCAGCTTGGGCGCGCTCTTGGCCAGGGTCGCCAGCAGCTGCTGGACTTCTTCATGGCCGAGCAGTTCCGGCGCGTGCTCGCGGATCAGGTGCGACAGGTGGGTGGCGACCACGGTGGCGGGATCGACCACGGTGTAACCCAGCGACTCGGCATGGGCGCGCTGATGCGGTTGGATCCAGGTGGCGTCCAGGCCGAACGCCGGGTCCTTGCCGGCAATTCCTTCCAGCGTGCCCATGGCGCTGCCCGGGTCCAACGCCAGCTCGCGGTCCGGATGGATGTCGGCGGTGCTGACCGGCACGCCGTGGATCAGCAGGCGGTAATGGGTGGCCGGCAGCTCCAGGTTGTCGCGGATATGGACCGGCGGAATCAGGAAACCCAGGTCCTGGGTGAGTTTGCGGCGCACGCCCTTGATGCGTGTCATCAACTCGCCGCCCTGGGCCTTGTCGACCAGCGGAATCAGCCGGTAGCCGACTTCCAGGCCCAGTGGATCGACCGGGCGCAACTCGTCCCAGGTCAATTCAGCGGTTGGGGCGGGTTGCGGCTGGCCGAGGGCGTTCAAGCCACCTTCGTTGGTGCTGGTGTCGTTGGCGGAGGTCTTGGCGGCAGCGCTGGTCTCGCGTTTCCACAATTTCCAGGCGATGAAGCCAAGGATGGCGGCCAGGCTGAGGAAGGCCAGGTTCGGCATGCCCGGTACCAGGCCGACCAGGCCGATGATGCCGGCGGTGATGGCCAATGCACGGTACTGGCCGAACACCTGGCCCATCATCGCTTCGCTCATGTCCTGCGAGCGCGAGGCGCGGGTGACCAGCATGGCCACGGCGCTGGAAACCAGCAATGCCGGCAGCTGGGCCACCAGGCCGTCACCGATCGACAGCAGCGTATAGGTGGCCGCTGCGTCGCCGAACGGCATGCCGTGCTGCAGTACACCCACGGCCAGGCCGCCGAGCATGTTGATGAAAAGGATCAGGATGCCGGCGATGGCGTCGCCGCGGATGAATTTGCTGGCGCCGTCCATTGCGCCGTAGAAATCGGCTTCCTCGCGGACTTCTTCACGGCGGACCTTGGCTTCCTCGCGCGTCAGCAAACCGGCGTTGAGGTCGGCGTCGATCGCCATCTGCTTGCCGGGCATGGCGTCCAGGATGAAGCGCGCGGTCACTTCCGACACGCGTCCGGCACCCTTGGTGATGACCACGAAGTTGATGATGGTCAGGATCGCGAACACCACGATGCCGACGGCGTAGTTGCCGCCGATGACGAATTCACCGAAGGCGGCGATCACCTTGCCGGCGGCTTCGTGGCCGTCCTGGCCATTGAGCAGGATGACGCGGGTGGAGGCCACGTTCAGTGCCAGCCGCAGCATGGTGGTGACCAGCAGCACGATCGGGAAGATGGTGAAGTCCAGCGGTCGCTTCACGTACACGACGGCCAGCAGCACCAGCATGGAGATGGCGATGTTCAGGGTGAACAGGGCATCCAGCACCGTCGGGGCCAGCGGCACCACCACCATTGCCAGCAGGGCCAGCACGATCAATGGCGCGCCAAGCCCGTGGCGCAGCATGTCCAGGACGCGGCGTGCGGAGAAACCCGAGGTCTGGGCGTTCATCGGGTGCCTCCCTTGCCGAACTCGTCAATATCGATGGGTGCCATCTGCGGCATCGGGCCCGTGCGCCATTGGCGCAGCTGGTAGACGTAGGACAGGACCAGGGCAACAGCCGAATACAGTCTCACGGGGATTTCCTTGCCGAGTTGGCTTTCCCGATACAAGGCGCGTGCCAAAGGCGGTGACGAGACGACGGCGACCTTGTTGCCGTCGGCTACCTGGCGGATGCGCAGGGCCAGTTCGTCGACGCCACGGGCGACCACGGTGGGGGCGCCCATGCGTCCGCTCTCGTATTTCAGGGCGACCGCATAGTGGGTGGGGTTGACCAGCACCACGTCGGCGGTGGGCACGGCTTCCATCATCCGTCGCTGTGACAGCTGCATCTGCATCTGCCGGATGCGGCCCTTGACCTCGGGGCTGCCCTCGCTTTCCTTCATCTCACGGCGCAGCTCCTCGCGGGTCATCTTCAGCTTCCGCAGCCAGTTCCACTTCTGGTAGGGCGCGTCGATGGCGGCGAGCAGGGCCATGGCACCTGCGGTGGCCAGCAGCAGCTTGAGGGTGAAGCCCAGGCCGCGGCCAACGGCGCTCTCCAGTGGCAGGTGCAGCAGCCCGCGGAGGCCGTCGGCACCTTGCCAGATGCACAGGCCGGCGGCCGTGCCGACGAAGGCCACGCGCAGCATTGATTTGACCAGTTCGGCCAATGCTTCGGCGCCGACCAGACGCTTCATCCCGGTCAACGGGTTCATGCGCTTGAGATCGGGCATCAGCGCTTTGTTGGAGAACTGCAGCCCGCCCATCAAGGCCGGGGCAATCATGCCGGCCGCCAGGCACACCAGGAGCAGGGGGCTGAAGGCCAGCATCAGCTTGAGCAACATCCAGCCAGCGTGGCCGAACAGGGCGTTCGGGGTATTGAGCAGCCCGACCTCAGGCGACAACGCGGCCTTCATCCACTGCCGGGCGGAATTGCCCATCGAGCCGGCCATGGCGTACAGCGCCAGCACGGCGGCGACGAACACCGCGGCGGTCGCCAGCTCGCGCGAGCGCGGGATATTGCCTTGCTCGCGGGCCTCGCGCAGGCGTTTTTCGGTGGGGAGTTCGGTTTTTTCCCCGGCCTGTTCGTTCTCGGACATTGCATGGCATGGAAGGAGGGTTCTTCCATGGCCGTGCAAAAATCATTCCAGAACGGTTTCCGGTAGTGCCGAGCCATGCTCGGCTGGGGCATTACAAGCAATCCCACTGTAGTGCCGAGCCATGCTCGGCAAGGGCTATACCGGTAAATCCCCCTGACGAGCATGGCTCGGCACTACAGGCGTGGGTTCATGGGTAATGCCCCTGCCGAGCATGGCTCGGCACTACGGGGCTACTCCTGGCTGGTGTTGAACGAAGCCAGCCGTGCTTCCAGGGCCGCATGCTGGGCGTCGCCGCCGTGCAGGCGCATGAAGTTCTCCGCACTGACCGGGCGGCCGAGCAGGTAGCCCTGCAGGTGATCGCAGCCCAGCCGTTCCACATAGGAACGTTGACCTTGGGTCTCGATGCCCTCGGCGACGATCTCCATGTTCAGCGCGTGCCCAAGGGCAACGATGGCCGAGACGATCACCACGTCTTCGTCGCTTTCTTCCAACGCCAGCACGAAGGCGCGATCGATCTTGATCTCGGTGGCGGGCAAGCGCTTCAGGTGCAGCAGGCTGGACACACCGATGCCGAAATCGTCGATGGAGATGCCGACGCCGAGCGCGGCGACGCTGCGCAGCACCGCGATGGCATTGTCGGTGTCGCGCATCACCGCGCCTTCGCTGATCTCCAGAATCAGGCGCGAGGGCTCAAGATCGTTGCGTTCCAGCGCGCTGCGCACATCCTCGATCAGCTTCGGCGAGCCCAGCTGGCGCCCCGACAGGTTGACCGCCACCCGCCACTCGCTGTTGCCGGCATCCTGCCAGCAACGCATCTGCCGGCAGGCTTCGTCCAGCACCCAGTTGCCGATCACATCCATCAGGCCGCTCTGTTCGGTCAGCCGGATGATGCGCTCGGCCGGCACATAGCCGTGTTCGGGGTGACGCCAGCGGATAAGCGCTTCGGCACCGCTGATGCGGCCGCTGTTGGCGTGCACGCGCGGCTGGTAGTGCAGTGACAGCTGCGGCGTGCCCAGGGCCTTGCGCAGGTCTTCCAGTAGACGCCGGTCCTGCTCGACGTTGTCGTTCATCCAGTCGGCGAACACCGCATGCGTGTTGCGCCCGGATTGCCTGGCATAGGCCATGGCGGTCTCGGCCATGGCGATCAGCTGCGCGGCGGTGTTGCCGACCTGCGGGTGCTCGACGATGCCCAGGCTGGCGGTGATGCGCAGCTCACGCCCGCCAACGCGCACGGAATTGACCGCCATCATGATGCGGTCGGCCAGCGAGTCCAGCTCCTCGGCATGCCTGAGTTGGGTGGCGATGACGAACTGGTCGCCACCAAGGCGGCCGACCAGGTCATCGGCTGGAAGCAGCTGACGCAGGCGTTCGCCGATGTCGACCAGGGCGGCATCGCCGGTCTGCGAGCCAAATGCGCCATTGATATGGCGAAAGCCATCCAGGTCGATGGACATCACCACGAACGGTTGGTTGCCCTGCAACAGTTGTTCGATACGCTCATGCGAGAGCTGGCGGTTGGGCAGGCGGGTCAGCGAGTCGTGCTGGCTGGCATGGAACAGTTCCTTGCGGGCATCGTCCAGCGACGCTGCCAGCATCGAATTGCGCAGATGCAGCAAACGCGCCTGCATGCGCTGCTCGAACAGGGAAATGGTCAGTACCACGCCCATCACGCCAACGGTCAGCAGCACCACGCAGGCAGCCAGCCATTCGGTGGGAACGCCGCCGGTGGTGGCCGCGGTGCAGACGGAGTTTGCGGGAAAACGTGCCGCCGCCATGCCGGTGTAGTGCATGCCGACGATGGCCAGACCCATCACCGCGGCCGCGATCAGGCGCGGTGGCAACGCATGTTCGACCGTGCGCAGGCGGAAGGCGATATACAAGGCGCTCCATGAAGCAGCCACCGCGATCACGATCGAAAGCACGAACCAGACCCGGTCGTAGTCGATCTCCGGGGTCATCTTCAGCGCCGACATGCCGACGTAGTGCATCCAGGCGATGCCCAGGCCCATCAACAATGCGCCCAGTGCAAGGCGCAGGTGCGGCAGGGTGGGGCGCGACACCAGCCACAGGGCAAAGATCGAGGCGGCGACCGCTACCAGCAGTGACTCCACGGTCAGCCACAGGTCGTAGCCCAGCGGGATGGGCAGGCGGAACGCCAGCATGCCGACAAAGTGCATCGACCAGATGCCCGCACCCATGGCAACACCGCCGGCCAGCAGCCAGCGGGCGGCGGCGCGACGTGGTTGCGAGGCGGATACCCGTGAGGCCATGTCCAGCGCCGTGAACGAGGCGAGGATTGCCACCAGGATCGACAGCACGACAAACAACGGGTTGTAGCTGCCAACGAGCATCAAACCTCTCCCTAAGGTTGTCGCGCCGCGGTCGCGGAAGCGAGATGTCGTAGCCGGTTCCGCATTCCCCTGCGGCCCGTGCTGTACCCCGGACTATCCACCGGTATAGGGGAACCGGCAAGAGGGCCTTCAGGCAATGTGAAATCCAAAAACGTGAGCTGTGTAGGGCGTCACATTGTTACTTGCCGCGCCGTATCAAAGGCGGTGTCGAACAGGCGCTGTACCGGCGGCCCCATTTCCCCAGCCAGCAGGGTGAGCAGTGACAGGCCGATCAGCAGGGCAACCGGCAGGCCCAGCTGCATGGGGTTGAGTGCCGGTGCCGCACGGGAAAGGACGCCAAAGACCAGGTTGATCGCCAGCATCGCCACCACCAACGGCAGCGCCAGTGACAGTGCACCCCGGAAGATCTGCAGGGCAAGGGTCGGCGCCAGCGTGGCGACCGCATGCGGATCGGGCAGGGCGGTGCCGATGGGCAGTGCCTTGTAGCTGTCCACCAGCAATGAGATCACTGCCAGATGGCCATTGCTGGTGAAAAACAGCAGGCCGAACATCAGGTAGAACCATTGCCCGATCACGCCGGAGCTGCCGCCGCGCATCGGGTCGGCCATCTGCGCGAAGGCCAGGCCGGTGCTCTGCGCGATCATTTCGCCGGCCATGGCGCCGGCTTCGAAGATCAGCCGCAGCAGGAAGCCGATGCTGACCCCCACGGCTACCTCGCGCAGGATGCTGAGCACGGTCATCGAGTCAAAGCCGTTGAAGATCGGCACCGGCGGCAGGACCGGCGACAGTGCCACGGACAGTGCCACCGCCAGCAGCGCCCGCACCCGCGCCGGTACCGCACGGGTGCCGATCATCGGCATGGCCATCAGCATCGCGCCGATGCGCAGCATGATCCACAGGGTATTGCCGATGATGGCAAAGGCCTGCTGGCCGTCGATGACTGTCTGGGTGACCGAGTCCATCGCGCTAACCGATCAGGTGCGGAATGCGCTGGAACAACATGACGGTGAACTCGACCAGGTGACCCAGCAGCAGGCTGCCCAGCGCAAACAGCGCCGCGGTCAGGGCCGCGGCCTTGGCGACAAAGGCGATGGTCGGCTCGTTGATCTGGGTAGCGGCCTGGATGACGCCGACAACCACGCCGACGACCAGCACGACAAGTAGCAAGGGACCGGCGATCCACAAGGTGGCGACCAGGCCGCCGCGGAGTTCGGTGAGGGCAAGTTCGGGACTCATGCCGGTGCAGATGCAAGAGCGGTGCCACTGCGTTGGCGGCGGGTTTTTGGCGGGGCGGCGGCGTGCTTTTTAAGGAGCGGCGTAAGCCGCGAAGCTGATGCTCTACCAGATCGAGGCTGGATCACCGGCCGAACAAGTCCAGCGTCGCGGTTTACACCGCTCCCACATTCTCTGCTGCTGGCTTGCTGCGGTAGCCCTCGCCGACCGCCTGCAGGCCGGCGATCGCAAAGCGGTGCAGATGTGCCAGCAGCGGCTGCGATGGGCCTTGCACCACTGCCTGCAACGGGCCGGGTACGTCTCGGCCGATCACGATCAACATCATGCAGGGCGCGGCGACGCTCAGCAGGCAGCGCAGCAGGGCCGGTTCAGTGGCGGGAATGCCGGATATCTCACTGAGGATCTGCGCCACCGCCATCATCTTCGGCGGAACCGCTTCTTCCATCAGCACCTGTAGATGCGAAGAGGGCGCCAGCAGTTCGCGTGCCAGCACGCGTGGTGCCCAGGCCTCGGGTTGCTGGGCGCGCTGGACCAGGCCGGCGAGCAATTCGTACAGGCGCTGCTCCGGGTTCAGCGCACTGCCGGCGATCCGCTGCAGGTCATCAAGATCGAGCAGCTGCCGGTGGGCTTCCAGCAGCACCGCCTGGTACAGGCCGTTGCGGCTGCCGAAGTGGTAGTTGATGGATGCCAGGTCGGCAGCGGCCAGCTGGGCCACGGCCTTGCTGGTGGTTTCGGCAAAGCCCTGTTGCGAGAACAGCTGGCCGGCCGCCTCCAGCAGGCGGGCACGGGTGGCCTCGCCGTCGGTGCGTGGTCCGCGTGGGGTGGTTTTCTGAGTACTCATTGCGTGGCAAGTTTAGCCTGCTTCATCGCCCCGTCCGGCACTACTTTAAATTAAATTTAATTTGAATTAGGCTGTTCGGCAGATACAGTCCTGCTTGCGGAAGCGTCCTGATGAAGAAGCCCGTCCTTGTCGTGGTGGCCGCCATTGTGTTGCTGGTCGTGCTGCTGCTGTGGTGGAGCAGCCGGGATAAGCCGGCTGGCGATGGCCTGCAGTTGCAGGGAAATGTGGACATCCGGCAGGTGTCGCTTGCCTTTGATGGCAGCGGCCGGGTGCAGGAAGTGCGGGTGGAGGAAGGCGACAAGGTCAAGGCCGGCGATGTGCTGGCCACGCTCGACACCCGCACCCTGCAACTGCAGGCAGATCAAGCCAAGGCACAGATCGAGACGCAGCGGCAGACGGTGGCGCGGCTGCACAACGGCGCGCGGCCGCAGGAAGTCGTGCAGGCCAGGAGCCAGCTGGCCGCAGCGCAGGCCGATGCAGCGCGTGCAGCGCAGGACCTGCAGCGCTTGCAGGGCGTGGCCAGCGCGACGGACGGTCGTGGTGTAAGTGCGCAGGAAATGGACCGCGCGCGTAGCGTGGCGAAAGTGGCGGCAGCGACTGCCGAACTGCAGCAACAGGCATTGGCGCTGGTGCAGCAAGGCCCGCGCAAGGAAGACATTGCGGCAGCCGAGGCGCAATTGCAGGCGGCCGATGCCCAGCTCGCCTTGCTGCAGCACCAGATCGGGCAAGGCCAGCTGAAGGCGCCGGTGGCGGCGGTAGTGCGCTCGCGGCTGGTGGAAGTCGGCGACATGGCCGGTCCGCAACGCGCGGCGTTCGCGTTGGCGTTGACGCAGCCGAAGTGGGTACGGGTGTTTGCCAGCGAGACCGAGCTCGGTCGTATCCGCAGCGGGCAGCTTGCGCAGGTGACAAGCGACAGCCACCCCGACAACCCTGTGACAGGCAAGGTCGGCTTCATTTCCTCGGTGGCTGAATTCACCCCGAAGTCCGTGCAGACCGAAGAGCTGCGCACCAGCCTGGTCTACGAAGTGCGCGTGGTGGTCGAGGATCCGCAGGATCAGCTACGCATGGGCCAGCCGGTGAGCGTGCGCCTGCAGGAGACGGCGCGCTGATGGACGCGGCGACTGCCACGGTTGTCGCGGTCGACCTGCGCAAGTGTTTTCCGGCCGCCGGTGGCGGGCAGTTGGAGGCGCTGGCCGGGGTTTCCCTGCGCGTACGCAAGGGCGAGCTGACTGCACTGGTTGGACCCGATGGTGCTGGCAAGACCACCTTTCTGCGCATGGTTGCCGGTTTGCTGTCCGCCGATTCTGGCCAGTTGCAGGTGCTTGGCCATGACGTGGCACGGCAGCCGCAGCAGGTGCAGGATCGCATCAGCTACATGCCGCAGCGCTTTGGCCTGTATGAAGACCTCAGCGTGCAGGAGAACCTGGATCTGTACGCGGACCTGCATGGTGTGCCTGCGGACGAACGCCATGCGCGCTTCGAACGCCTGTTGCAGATGACCGACCTGGCTGCATTCAGGCAACGCCCGGCCGGCAAGTTGTCAGGTGGCATGAAGCAGAAGCTGGGCCTGGCCTGCACCCTGGTGCGTTCACCGCAGCTGTTGCTGCTGGATGAGCCCAGTGTCGGCGTGGATCCACTGTCGCGGCGCGAACTGTGGAAGATCATCCAGCAGCTGGTGCAGGAGGAGCAGCTCAGCGTGCTGGTCAGCACGGCTTACATGGACGAGGCTGAGCGCTGCGAGCAGATCTTCGTGCTGCATCAGGGGCGTTTGTTGGCGCAAGGCAATCCTGCCGCGCTGACCGACAAGGCACAGGGCCTGACCTGGGTGGTAGCGCCCGCGCCGACGCGGCAGCCGCGCGACCTGCAGGCGCAGCTGATCGACGATGCCCGGCACGTGCTGGATGCGGTGCCGCGTGCCGGTTCCGTACGTTTCATCCTGCAGCCTGGTGTGGCGCCGTCGGATATCGCCGGATTGCTGCAAGGCGAGCCGCCGAGCCGCCGACCGGCGGAGTTGGAAGACGCTTTCATGATGCTGCTGCGTGCGCAGGAGGCGCCAGCATCATTGCCGGCGGCCGAGGTCGCAGCAAGCAGGATCCCGCAGGATGATGCGCCGGTCATCGTGGTGCGCGATCTTGTGCGCCGCTTCGGTGATTTCACCGCCGTGGCCAGCACCAGTTTCGATGTGCACCGCGGCGAGATCTTTGGCCTGCTCGGCCCCAATGGTGCCGGCAAAACCACTACCTTCCGCATGCTCTGCGGTCTGTTGCCGGCCAGCAGTGGGCACCTGGAAGTGGCTGGTCTGAATCTGCGCACTGCCCGAGCCCAGGCCCGCGCACGCATCGGCTATGTCTCACAGAAGTTCGCGCTGTACGCCAATTTGAGTGTGCGTGAGAACCTGGAGTTCTTCGGTGGTGCTTATGGTCTTGCCGGCACGCAACTGCGCGGGCGTGTTGCCGATGCCACCAAACGCTTCGACCTGCAGGCGGATGCGCGCAGTGGCGACTTGCCTGCAGGCTACAAACAGCGACTGGCAATGGCGGTGGGCTTGCTGCATGCGCCGGAGATCCTGTTCCTGGATGAACCGACCAGCGGCATCGACCCGCTGGCGCGGCGCGCCTTCTGGCGCACCATCACCGGGCTTGCGCAGCAGGGCGTGACCATCATCGTCACCACCCATTTCATGGAGGAAGCGGAATACTGCGATCGCATCGCCATCCAGGACGCCGGTGAACTGCTGGCCCTGGGAACGCCACAGCAGGTACGCGAGCAGGCCGGCGCTGGCGGCATCGACATGAATGCCGCCTTCATTGGCATCGTCGAGCAGGGCCGCGCGCAGCGCAGTGCCGCTGCCGGTGGCAGGGCTGCGTGATGTCCGGGTTCCTGTCCCGCCTATCGGCACTGGTGCGCAAGGAGACCCGGCAGATGCTGCGTGAACGCAGCAGTCTTGCGGTGGGCCTGTTGTTGCCGGCGGCCTTGATCCTGCTGTTTGGCTATGGCTTGTCGTTCGATGTCAGCCACGCACCGGTAGCGGTGGTGCTGGATGAGCGCTCGCCGACCACGCAGTCGTTGGTTGCCGGGCTGCAGGGTTCGCCGTATCTGGCGCCGGTGCAGGTCGGCGACATGACTGCCGCGGTGGCCTTGATGCGGCAAGGCAAGGTTGGCGGCATCGTGCATGTGCCGGTGGACTTCAGCCGGCGCAGGGCTGAGGGCAATGCGCAGGTGCAGCTGATCCTCAACGGCGTGGATGCAAACACCGCGCGCACGCTGGAAGGCTATGTGGGCGGCGCGCTGGCGACGCAGCTGCAAACAACGCTTGACAGGCAAGCCGGCAGCAGTGCGGGTGGCGGTGTCAGTGTTGTCCAGCGCATGTGGTTCAACGAGGCAAGCACCAGTACCTGGTACCTGGTGCCTGGCTTGATCGTTCTGGTGATGACCTTGATCGGTGCCTTCCTGACCTCGCTGCTGGTTGCACGCGAATGGGAGCGTGGCACCTTGGAAGCATTGTTCGTGACGCCGGTACGACCGACCGAACTGGTGCTGGCAAAGCTGCTGCCGTATCTCGGCATCGGCGCGATCAATCTGGCGATCTGCCTGCTGACTGCGCGCTTTCTGTTCGAGGTGCCGATGCGCGGCTCGTTGTTGGCGATCGTGCTCAGCTCGCTGCTCTACCTGACGGTTTCGTTGCTGCTGGGCCTGTTCATTTCGGCACTGACCCGCAACCAGTTCCAGGCCAGCCAGGTGGCACTGCTGACCAGTTTCATGCCGGCGATGATGCTGTCCGGCTTCGTATTCGACCTGCGCAACATGCCGGTCCCGGTGCAGGTCATCAGCCAGCTGCTGCCGGCCACGCATTTCATGGGGCTGATCAAGTCGCTGTTCCTGACCGGCGATAACTGGCCGCTGTTCCTGCAGAAGTCGGCCATCCTGTTGCTGTACGCGCTGCTGTTGTTTGCGGTTACCCGCTCCAAGCTGCGCAAGAGGCTGGTGTAGGCATGGATGCTATCGCGATCTATTTCAGGCGTATTGCCTTCCTGTGCAGGAAGGAGCTGATCACCCTGCTGAAAGAGCCTTCCAGTCGCGCCATGCTGTTCATGCCAGCGCTGATGCAGGCGTTGTTGTTTGGCTACGGCGCGACCTTTGATCTGCGTCATGTGCCGTACGCGGTGCTCGACCTCAGCGGTGGACAGGCGTCGACCGAGTTGCTTTCGCGGGTGGATGGCGCAGGCATGTTCGAGCGCACGGCGACGTTGGCTTCATCGGCGCAGATTGCAGGCGTGATCGACGCCAATGAAGTGTTGCTGGTGATCAGCATTCCAGCTGATTTCGAGCAGCGATTGGCCGCTGGGCAGAGTGCACCGCTGCAGTTGATCATGGATGGCCGCAACTCCACCACCGCGGGTGCCGCTGCCGGCTACATCGGTTCCATCGTCGCCGATTTCAACAGGGAACAGTCCAATCGAACGCAGTTGAACCAGACGGGTGCCGCCGGCGGGCAGGCGGTGCAGCTGGTCACACGCAGCTGGTACAACCCCAACCTGGAGTCGCGTTGGCAGCTGATGCCAGCGTTGATCGCCGCGCTGAGCATGTTGCAGACCTTGTTGATCGCAGCCTTGTCGGTGGCGCGCGAACGCGAACAGGGCACCTTCGATCAATTGCTGGTCACGCCGCTGACGCCGATGCAGATCCTGATCGGCAAGGCCTTGCCGTCGATTCTGGTGGGGCTGGTGCAGTCCACCATCATCCTGCTGATCATCCGTTTCTGGTTCCAGATCCCGATGGCCGGCTCGGTGGGCGTGTTGTACCTGGCGCTGGCGGTGTTCACGGTGGCCTCGGTAGGTATCGGCCTGTCCATCTCGGCGGTGGCCGCCAACATGCAGCAGGCGATGCTTTACACCTTCCTGTTGATCATGCCGTTGATGCTGTTGTCGGGCTTGATGACGCCGGTGGCCAACATGCCCAAGGTGCTGCAGGTGGCGACCTATGCCAATCCGCTGCGCTTCGGCATCGATCTGGTGCGACGGGTCTATCTGGAAGGGGCGGGCCTGCAGGAAGTGGGCTTCAACTTCATCCCCATGCTGGCGGTGGCGGCGATCACCTTGCCGTTGGCGGCGTGGTTGTTCCGTAATCGGCTTACCTAGGACGCGATCCATGTTTCCCCAATTGCGCTCACTGTTGAACGTGCCGCTGCTGCTGTCGCCGCTTGCTGCTGGCCTGGTGCTTGGCGGCTGCGCGGTCGGACCGGACTTCGTGCGTCCGGACACGGCGGCCCCTACCGACTGGACGCAATGGCGGGGCGGTGACGCGTCACTGAATGCCGACGTCGGTATGCAGGCGCTGCAGCCGGCGTGGTGGACGCAGCTGTCCGACCCGACCCTGGATGAACTGCAACGACGCGCGTTGCAGGCGAGCCCGGACCTGCGCACGGCTACCTTGCACTTCGCCCAGGCGCGGGCGCAGCGGCGCACGGTTGCCGCGCAGCGCGGTGTCGATATGAACGCATCTGCAGGCGTCAATCGCCAGCGCCAAAGCGAGAACGGCGCTGGCACGCGCATGCTCGACATCCTCAGCAATGACAGTGACGCACTGAAACAGCTGCTGGCCGAGCCATTCAATCTGTACCAGGCCGGCTTCGATGCATCCTGGGAGCTGGACCTGTGGGGCAGGGTGCGGCGTTCGATCGAGGCGGCCGATGCCAGCGTGGCCCAGCAGGCCGCATTGTTGGATCTGGCAAGGTTGAGCGTCAGCAGCGAAGTGGCACGCAGCTACGTGCAGTTACGTGCTGCACAGCGCCAGATCGAACTGGCACACGAGGACATTGGCGCATTGGAAGAACGCCTGTCGCTGCTGCAGGCACGGGTGGACGGCGGCTTGCAGGACCATCTGGATCTGGACCGTCAGCAGGCCGATCTGGCTGCGGTACGAGCGCGTTTGCCCGGTCTGCTGGCCGAGGAAGCGAGCAGCAGCAACCAACTTGCGCTATTGCTCGGCGAGCGCCCCGGCGCATTGCGCAGCCAGCTTGCAGCGCCGGCGGTTGCCGCCAGCGACAGGCTGCCGGATCTGTCGCTGGGCCTGCCGTCGGAAGTGGCGCAGCGGCGCCCGGATATACGCGCCGCGCAGGCACGCCTGCAACAGGCGACGGCCAGCGTCGGTGTTGCCCAGGCGGATCTCTATCCCAGCATCCGGCTTGGTGCCAAGTTCGGCTACGAGTCGTATCTGTCCGGTGAGTTCTCGGACTGGGGCAGCCGCACCTGGTCGATTGGCCCGGTGCTGAACCTGCCACTGTTCGATCACGGCCGACGCAAAAGTGTGGTGCAGCTGCGTGAGCTGGAACAGCAGGAAGCCGCCGTGGCCTACCAGAAGACCGTGCTGCAGGCCTGGCAGGAGATCGACAATGCCTTGAACGGCTACGCCGCTGCCAAACAGCAACGCGCGCAGCTGCGTGTGCGCGAGCAGTCCACGTTGGACGCCTACAAGATCGCACAGGCGCGGCACGATGCTGGCCTGATCGACTTCCTGGCGGTGCTGGATGCACGCAGAGGCTATCTGCAGACGCGGCGTGACCTGGTGGATGGCGAGGCATTGCTGCGCAGCCAGTTCATCGCGCTCAACAAGGCCTTGGGCAATGCACCGCCCGCACACAGGTGACTGAAGACGCGGCTGTGGGCCAGATGGATGGCCCGTGCCCATCTGCGGCTACACTCGATCAGTTCCGGCCGTGAGGATGTCGCGACGGCCTTTCGCTGACCGAGAGTGAATTGCATGCCAGATACTTCCCGCAGGGAGCTGTTCAAAGCCGTTGCTGCCGGTGCCATGGTTGCGCCGCTGTCCGTGTTGGCGCAGCCAGCTGTCGCTGGCACCTGCGTGAGCCCACCGCCGCGCTGGGGCCAGGGGCCTGAAGGCCAGCGCATCGCTGACCTTGGGGATGGCACCTATCTCAACCCCATCGTCGCCGGGGACCATCCAGACCCGACCATCCTCAAGGATGGCGACGATTACTACATGACCTTCTCGTCGTTCTATTCCTATCCGGGCCTGGTCATCTGGCACTCCACCGATCTGGTCAACTGGGCGCCGATCGGGCCAGCGCTGCACAAGACACTCGGCGATATCTGGGCCGTGGACCTGTGCAAGCACGACGGTCGTTACTTCATCTATCTGCCGGCCAATCCGACCGGCAAGGGCTGGTCGATCTTCGTTATCTGGGCCGACGATATCGCAGGGCCGTGGAGCGAGCCGATTGACCTGGAGATCGATGGTTGCATCGACCCGGGCCATATCGTCGGCGAGGACGGCAAGCGCTATCTGTTCGTCAACGGCATCCGCCGCGTGCGTCTGCGCGATGATGGTTTGGCTACCGATGGCGCTTTGGAAGCGGCGTACAGCCCGTGGCGCTATCCCGATGATTGGGTCACCGAGAACTTCGCGCCCGAAGGCCCGAAGCTGCTGCGCCACGGTGAGTGGTTCTATCTGATCACGGCGGTAGGCGGGACCGCCGGCCCCGTCACCGGGCACATGGTGATCGCCGCACGTTCGCGCTCCATCCATGGGCCGTGGGAGCATTGCCCGCAGAACCCGCTGGTGCGTACCCAATCAGAAGCGGAGCCTTGGTGGTCGCGTGGTCATGCAACGCTGGTGGAAGGCCCGGCCGGCGACTGGTGGATGGTCTATCACGCTTATGAGAACGGCTTCCGGACCTTGGGTCGACAGACCTTGCTGGAGCCTATCGAGTGGACCGCTGATGGATGGTTCCGGGCGCTGGGCGGGGATCTGTCGCGGCCGCTGCGCAAGCCGGCAGGTGGCAAGGCCAGCGCGGCGGGATTTGCACTGTCTGACGACTTCTCGGCTGATCGCTTTGGCACGCAATGGGCGCTCCACAATCCGGGGCCGGACGAGCGCAAGCGTGCCCGCTATGACAATGGTGTGCTGCGACTGGAAGCCAGCGGTGCCTCGCCCATCGACAGCTCGCCACTGACCTGCGTGGTGCCCGACCGCTCCTACGAGGTGGAGGTAACCCTGGCACCTGGCATGGGTGCGGAAGCCGGCCTGCTGCTGTTCTACAACAACAAGGCGTTCATCGGTGTCGGCTTTGACGACACCACCATCAAGAATTTCCAGTACGCCGAAGAGCTGGTGTGGGCACGTGCGCCACGCGCCGCTGGCCCGGTACGGGTGCGCTTGAACAACAGCAACAACGTGGTGACCTTCCACTACTCACATGACGGTGGCCACAGCTGGCAGTTGCATCCGACCCGAATGGAAGTATCCGGCCTGCACCACAACGTGTTCGGTGGCTTCTTGAGCCTGAAGATCGGCATCTATGCCGCGGGAGGCGGTGAAGTGGCTATCAGTGACTTCCGTTATCGGGCACTTGCCGAGAGCGCCAAAAACAGAGTTTGATTGGGAAGCCGATACCGGCGCTGGTATCGGACTCTTGTGGGAGCGGCGTAAGCCGCGAAGCTGATGTTGCTCAACTCCTGCCAGCTTTGTCACCTGATGGTGTGCGGACTTCGCGGCTTATGCCGCTCCCACAGGTGAACAAACGGCCAGCATTCAGCGTCGGCGCAACCAGAAGTAGATCGGCAGGCCAGCCACGATCAATGCCACGCCCCACAACAGGGCCTCGCTACCGATGCCGGCAATTGCGTACAGGCTGAAGAGCAATGCGCCAGCAGCGGCGATGCGCGAAGCAATACCGCTGCCGCGCCACAACCATGCGGCGGCGCCGGCGAGGTAGGGCAGCAGGGTGGCAGCGGTGGACAGCAGCACCGAGAACTTGAACAGGTCGACCAACGAGCGGTTGTAGTTGCAGATCACCAGCACCGTGGCCAGCAGGCAACTGACGATGACGCCGAAGACCGGTGCGCCGCGCTTGTTCTCGTGGGCAAAAGCGCGCGGCAGCACGCCATCGCGGGCGGCGGCCATCGGCAGCTGCGCTGCCAGCAGCGTCCAGCCATTCAGTGCGCCCACGCAGGAGATGGCCATTACCACGGCCAGCAGCATGCCGGCGGTTGGCCCCCACAGCGCGGCAGCGGCATCGGCCATCGGTGCGCTGGAACTGGCCAGCACATCGGCAGGCAGCAGGCCAAGTACGGTGGTGCAGGCGAGCACGGTTGCGATACCGGCGATGGCGGTACCGGCGACCGTGGCGCGGGCAACGGTGCGCGGTGCGTCGTCGACCGACTCGGCCGGGACCGTGGCGGCCTCCAGGCCGATCATCGCCCACAGGGTCAGCGCGACGGTGGCCGCGGCAACGCTGCCCAACGATTCGCCGGAAGGGTTGAAGGGCACGTAGTGGCTGGTATCCACCAGCCACAGCGCGACCAGACCGAACATCAGCAAAGGGACGACTTTCAATACAGTGGTTGCCAGCTGCAGGCGTCCGGCCTCGCGTACACCGATCAGGTTGACGCCCGCACACAGCCACAGCGCGACAAGACCGCAGGCCGCAGCGCGAACCGGGGTCGCGGTCAGGGCAGGAAAGATGGCACCAATGCTGCCGGCGAAGGCAACAGCGATCGCGGCAATCGCACACCACATTGAGATCCAGTAGCTCCAGGCGACCAGAAAGCCGGGCAGCTCGCCAAAGGCGTTGCGGGCGAACACGTAGGGGCCGCCAGTCTGTGGCCAGCGCTTGGCCAGCTGGGCAAAGGTGATCGCCAGCAGCAGCGCGCCGCACAAGGTGATGCTCCACCCAATCAGCGTTGCCGCGCCGTAGGGGGCGAGGGTGGCGGGTAGCAGGAAGGTGCCCGAGCCGATCATGCTGCCCACAACCAGGGCGGTGGCGGACCAGAAGCCCAGCGGGCGACGCGAAGTAGTCATAAATACAGCAACGGCAAAGGCTCGCGCCGGAGTACGGATGCCCCGGGAGAGCGTGAGAGAAGGTGGCAGGCGCCCGTGGCGACCGCAGCAGGGTAGGGATTATGACGGTTTGCAGCCCGGACCGCGATGTGAAACCTGCCGGTAATGACCTTTGGCCCTTTCGACAGGGCACAGTAGCGCTGACGCTGGCGGCCTTGTTCCCTGTTCTGGACACCCCGATGACCGTTCGACCGCTGGCGCTCGCCGTTTCGTTCTCCCTGGCCACCGTGCTGGCCGCCTGTTCACCCTCATCGCAGCCAGCGGCTGGTGACAGCACCGCGCAGGCGCCGCAGGCCGACAAGGCCGCGCAGCTGAATCAGCTCTACGCCGACTACTGGGAAGGCGTGCTCAAGCTGAACCCGCTGCAGGCCACCTTCCAGGGCGACAACCGTTACAACGACCAGCTGCCGGACTTCGGCTCGGCCGAGTTCCGCAAGCAAAGCCACGACTTCACCCAGGAATGGCTGGGCAAGGCCGAGAGGATCGGTGATGCCGGGCTGGCCGGGCAGGACCTGCTCAGCTACCGCATCTTCGTTGAAGAGCAGAAGCAGTCGCTGGAAGGGGAGAAATTCCCGAGCTGGATGATGCCGGTCAACCAGATGGGCTCCACCGTCAGCTATGCGGTGATGCTGGGTTCGGGCCAGGTCGCGCAGCCTTTCAAGACGGTCAAGGACTACGACAACTGGTTGGCCCGTGCGGCGCGCATTCCGGTACTGCTGGAGACTGAAAACGCCAACATGCGTGAAGGCATCAAGGCCGGCGTGGTACAGCCGCGCGTGTTGATGGAAAAAGTGGTGCCGCAGTTCGACGAGATCATCACTGCCAAGGCGGAGGACAGCCAGTTCTGGGGCCCGATCAAGCTGCTGCCGGCCGACTTCCCGCAGGCCGACAAGGATCGCCTGACCGAAGCTTTCCGCGCGGTGATCAACGACAAGCTGATGCCGGCGATCAAGCAGCAGCGTGACTTCATCGCCAATGAATACCTGCCGGCCACCCGTGACACGGTCGGTCTGGATTCCTTGCCGGACGGCAAGGCGTGGTACGCCTTCAACGCCAAGCAGAGCACCACCACCGCGCAGACCCCGGAGCAGATCCACGAGATCGGGCTGGCTGAAGTGGCGCGCATCCATGGCGAAATCCAGAAGGTGATGGCCGAGGTGGGCTTCAAGGGTTCGCTGCAGGACTTCTTCAAGTTCATGCAGAACGACAAGCAGTTCGAGTTCAAGTCCGAGCCGGAGCTGCTGGAGCATTACCGCGGGCTGGAAGCCAAGATCAACGCGAACGTGCCCAAGCTGTTCTCGCTGACCCCGAAGGCCGGTTTCGAGATCCGCCCGATCGAGGCGTTCCGCGCCAAGTCGGCCGCTGGCGGCGAGTACATGCAGCCCAGCGAAGATGGCAGCCGGCCGGGCATCTTCTACGTCAACACCTACGACCTGCCGACGCGCAAGACCTGGGACGCCGAAGACCTGTTCCTGCATGAAGCCATCCCGGGTCACCACTTCCAGCTGGCCTTGCAGCAGGAACTGAAGGGCGTGCCGGCGTTCCGGCGCTTTGGTGGCGAGACGGCCTTCATCGAAGGCTGGGGCCTGTATGCCGAAAGCCTGGGCAAGGACCTGGGCGTTTACACCGACCCGTACAGCTACTTCGGTCGCTTGCAGGGTGAGCTGTGGCGCGCAGTGCGTCTGGTGGTGGATACCGGCCTGCACTCCAAGGGCTGGACCCGCCAGCAGGTGCTGGACTACATGTTCGCCAATTCCTCGGTGAGCGAGCCGGATGCGGTTGCCGAAGCCGAGCGTTACATCGCATGGCCGGGCCAGGCATTGGCGTACAAGACCGGCGAACTGAAGATCCAGGAACTGCGCAAGCGCGCGCAGGACACGCTGGGTGCCAAGTTCGACATCCGTGAGTTCCATGCCGAAGTGCTGAAGGATGGCTCGGTGCCGCTGGACGTGCTCGACGAGAAGGTCAACGCCTGGATTGCCGAGAAGTCCAAGTAAGCGGCGCAGCCGCTTACATGTAGTGCCGAGCCATGCTCGGCATGAGGGATTGCTGCAAAGAGCCAACCCCTCCCCAGCCCTCCCCAGCCCTCCCCTAGGCCTGCGGCCAAAGGGAGGGGGCAGGAACGTAGTGCCGAGCCAAGCTCGGCAGAGGCATTACCCCGAAAGACCAACCCCTCCCCAGTCCTCCCCTTGGCCTTTGGCCAAAGGGAGGGGGCAGGGGCGTAGTGCCGAGCCATGCTCGGCATGGGGTTTCACCGGCACAGCTTCAGCCGAGCATGGCTCGGCTCTACAGGGGGTTTGTTGTGGGAGCGGCGTCAGCCGCGAAGCTGGCAACAATGGAACCGCAGTAGGGCCTGCAATCAGAATGATTGCGGGCTTCGCGGCTGAAGCGGTGGCGAATCGGCGCGGCCGGTGCGCTCCAGCCGAGCATGGCTCGGCGCTATGGTTGGGCTACGTAGTGTTCCAGCTGTGGGCGCTCGGTCTGCCATGTTGCTGTGCCACAGTGCACGGCAACCATTTGAGCTCGCTGGCGGTCTGATCGCGGGCGTTCTTCGTTTACTTACCGCGTACCGCTGATGACTTTTATCGTATCGCTGATCCTGCCGTTGCTCGCCATTCTGTTCTGGTGGCCGGTCCATCCCTTGTCCAAACAACAACGCCGTTGGCGGACGGGCATCAGTGTGCTGCTTGCCCTGATCGGCCTGGGCTTCGCCACCTTGTGGCGGCTGGACATCTTCAGTTACACGGTCGAAGCCTGGATCCAGCTGGTGTTCGGTTGGGTGCTGGTGATGTTCATGCTGGTACTGGTGTTCGTGCTGCTGCGCGAAGCCGGCTGGTTGCTGTCACGCCTGCTGCCGCGCAGCTCACGCATCGCGATGCCGTGGCATGGCGTCGGTTTCAATCAGGGTGCGGCGCTGCTGATCGTGTTGCTGGCCACGCTTGCCATCTACAACGGCCTCAAGCCACCGCAGGTACACGAGCGCGATCTGGTCGTGCCGAACCTGCCCAAGGAAATGGATGGCGTGCGCGTGGCGGTATTAGCTGACCTGCATATCAGTCCGGTCAAGCGCACCTGGCGCACCCAGCGCATCGTCGACGCAACCCTTGCGGTCAAACCCGACATGATCGTGTTGCCCGGCGACATGGCTGACGGCGGCTTGGAGGACAGCGGTCGGTTCGCCGAGCCGTTGTCGCAGCTCAAGGCGCCTTACGGCGTCTGGTTGGCGCCGGGCAACCATGAGTATTACTACGACTACGCCGCTTGGATGGCGCACTTCCGGCAGATGGGGTTGGGCGTGCTGGAGAACCAGACCGCGACCCTGTCGATCAACGGACGCACGTTGGCGATGTCGGGTATTGGCGATCTGGCTGCCTTGAAACAGACGCCTTACATGCACGGCGGCTTGCCGCCGGACATGCCCGCGGTAGTGAACGGAGGCAAGGGCAGCGATGTACACATCCTGCTCGCCCACCAGCCGAAGCAGGCGCGTGCCGCTGCGGCAACTGGCGCCATTGACCTGCAGGTATCCGGCCATACCCACGGAGGCCACATGCTGGGCTTCGATCGCTGGGTGGTGGCACCGTTCAACCACGGCTACGTGCGTGGCGAGTACCGGCTGCGAGAGATGACCTTGTTCGTCAGCAGCGGTGTGGGCCAATGGGATGGCTTCACTGCGCGTCTTGGCGTGCCCTCCAGCATCGATGTGCTGGTGTTGCGTAGCCCAGCCAGGTAACCACCGGATCTGTGGGAGCGGCGTAAGCCGCGAGGCTCGCACATCATCAGGTGACAAATTTGCCCTGATGTTCGGCAATGCCAGCTTCGCGGCTGACACCGCTCCTACAAGATTCGGCGATGTACTTGCTTGGGCATTGCGGTGGTGTCGGCAGATCAGGTATCGAGGTCGGCGTCACTACCGTCACTATTCCTGCGCTTGTCGGGCATCAGCTTCGGTAGCGTGCTCACAACCGCCAAGGCGGCAATCGTGGTGATGAAGGCCACCATTTCCATGCCCATGCCGGCGGCCATGCCGATGGCGGCCGTCATCCAGATGCCGGCCGCCGTGGTCAGGCCCTGGATGCGCTCTTCGTTGTCGAGCTTGAGGATGGCGCCTGCGCCGAGGAAGCCGATGCCGGAAACGATGCCCTGCATCACGCGGGTCACATCGGCGCCCGAAATACCCATCTGCAAAGGTGCCAACACGAACAGCGCCGAACCTACCGAGACCAGGATATGGGTCTTCAAGCCGGCCGCGCGTCCTTTGCGCTCGCGTTCCAGGCCAAGCAGTCCGCCGAGCACGATGGCGGTGGCCAGCCGGGAGACGATGACGGTCAATGTGCCGACATCGGGAATGGCGAACTCGGCGGCCAGCGCCTGACCGATTTCTTCGGTGATGCTCATGCGAGGGCGTCCTTGGTGTGATGGCAGGGCTGGCGATGGAGTACTGATCCTGCGCAGGGTTTGCTTTACCGGTGGTGATGCCGATGTGCTGCTGGTGTGAAAAGCGGCGCTGCACATTCAGGCATGTGCGAAGGGTCCTGCAAAAAAAGACGGCCCCGTGAGGGGCCGTCTTTCTGTCTGTGTGTCGACCAGAAAATCAAAGCGCTATCTGGTCGAAGCGCTCGACCCGGGTGTGGCCATGGGTGGCCTCACCGCTGCGCGGCTGCGGGTAATCGCTGAGGCGGTCGACCAGCACCGTCTGCAGGCCGGCCTCGCGGGCGGCGTCCAGTTCCTCGACCACGTCGGAGAGGAACAGGATCTCGGCCGGGGCGATGTTGACGGCCTTGGCGATATGCGCATAGCTGGGCGCCTCGCGCTTGCCGCCAACCTCGGTGTCGAAGTTGCCGGAAAACAGGCTGTTCAAGTCACCGGCATCGCTGAAGCCGAAGAACAGCTTCTGCGCCGGCACCGAGCCGGAGGAGTACACGTAGAGCGGCAGGCCGCTGGCGTGCCAGCCGCGCAGCACGTCGGCCACTTCCGGGTACAGGTGGGCGGTGTAGTCGCCGTTGCGGTAACCCACATCCCAGAGCATGCCCTGCAGCGCCTTCAGCGCGGTGTGCTTGCGGTCCTGGTCGATCCAGCCCTGCAGGGTTTCGACGATGACTTCGTCCTGGCAGGCGCTGGCGGAAATCTCGGTGGCCACCGCATCCAGCCACTGGCGGACCTGCGGTTCGTTGCCGTGGGCCTGCACGAAGCCGGGCAGGGCATTGCGGGCATACGGGAACAGCACTTCCTTGACGAAGGAGATGCTGGAGGTGGTGCCCTCGATGTCGGTGAGGATGGCTTTGATGGTCATGCTTTGGGTCCTGCGCGGTGCTTAAGGGCTCGCGCGTTGTGCGGGTGGGTTGAGGCTTGAACAGCGTAGAGCTGCCCTCACCCCAACCCCTCTCCCGCTGGCGGGAGAGGGGCTCAAGCAGAGCGGGGCTCACGGCAAAACAGTGGCCTATGCCGCGCTGGGCTCGTAGCGCGGGAAGCGCTGGGCGATGTCGGTGCCGGTGAAGTGGCCGACCCAGCCGTCCGGCTCGGTGAAGAAGCGGATCGCGGCGAAGCTGGGTTCCTCGCCCATGTCGAACCAATGGTTGACGCTGTCGGGCACGGCGATCAGGTCGTCCTTCACGCACTCCACTTCATAGACCTTGTCGCCCACGTGCAGGGTGAACAGGCCGGAGCCGGCGACGAAGAAGCGGACTTCGTCTTCCTTGTGGTAATGCTCGTCGAGGAACTTCTTGCGGATCTCGGCGCGCGCCGGGTTGTCCGGGGCGATCGAGGCCACGTCCACGCTCTTGAAGCCATGCTCTGCGACCAGGCGATCAATGTCCTCGCGGTAGGCGGCGAACACTTCTTCCTGGCTGGCGCCCGGCGTGACCGGGTGCTTGGCCTGCCAGCGTTCGAAGGTGACGCCGATCTTGTTCAGTTCGGCAGCGATGACCTCGCCGTCGCGGCTGTCGAACAGCGGTGCGTCCGGGGCGGTGTCGTTGAAAATGCGCAGTCGGCTCATGGGGGACTCGACGTAGTAGAAGGAAGGATCAGGCGTGGCCGCGCAGGCGGCGCAGTTCCAGCTCGCAATGCAGCAGGAACTCGAAGGCCTCCAGGTGGCGACGGGCTTCGGCCATGTCGCGGCCCCAGGCGTACAGGCCGTGGCCGTCGATCAGATAGCCCCACATCGGCCCCTTGTCGAGTTCGGCCTCGACCTGGGCGGCCAGCACATCCATGTCCTGGGTGTTGGGGAACACCTTCAGGTCGACGGCGGTTTCGTGGGTGGAGTTGCCGTGCAGGGCCTTGAGCAGCTCATAGCCTTCCAGGCGGATATGGCCGTCGCTACCGTACAGGCGCGAGGCGATGGTCTGCACCGGCGAATGGGTATGCAGCACGCAGCCGACTTCCGGGAAGCGAGCGTAGAGCTGGGTATGCAGCAGGGTCTCGGCGGATGGACGCAGCGGTCGGCCCACGGCCTTGCCGTCGAAATCCACCACCATGATGTCGCTTTCGATCAGCCGGCCCTTGTCCTTGCCGGACACGGTGATGGCCGCATGCTGGTCATCCAGCCGGTGCGAGAAGTTGCTGCTGGTGGCAGGTGTCCAGCCGGCGTGGGCCAGCTCGCGGATGTTGTCGATCAGCAGCTGGGCCAGTTCGCTCAGTCGCTGGGCGTCGTAGGGGACGGTAGGCGCGTTCATGGGGTCCATTCTACTAAGAACGTCAGCAGGTTCATGCATGCATCCGGATGGAACTGATGCCGCCATGGAATATGGGAGGAACCGAGGAGCCCTGTCGCTGTAGCCCGGGTAAGCGAAAGCGCACCCGGGGCCGTTCTCGGAGACCTGTCTTCCAAGCTCCCGGGTGCGTTTTCGCTTACCCGGGCTACGGGCGGTGCGGGCTTACCCTGCAACGAAAAAGCCCGGGATCGCTCCCGGGCTTCAGTTTCGTTCACTGCTGACAACTCAGCCGTTCCTGGCCTTGTTGGCCGCATTGAGCTTGCTGTGACGCACGCCGTACAGGAAGTAGATGATGAAGCCGGTCGCGGTCCATACGCCCATCAGCATCCAGTTATGCAGCGTCATCGCGGTCAGCAGGGCGATGCAGCTGAGCACGCCCAAGCTGCAGACCAGCCAGGCCATCGGGATGCGGAACGGACGCGGCAGGTCCGGCTGGGTGCGGCGCAGGACCAGCACGCCGGCGCAGACCGCGGCGAAGGCGATCAGGGTGCCCATCGAGGTCAGTTCACCGAGGATGTCCAGCGGGAACAGCGCCGCCAGCAGGGCAATGCCGATGCCTGTGATCACGGTATTGATGTGCGGGGTGCGGTACTTGGGGTGGATCTTGGTGAACACCGGCGGCAGCAAGCCATCGCGACCCATGATCATGAAGATGCGCGGCTGGCCGATCACCATCACCAGCACCACCGATGCCAGGCCGATCAGCGCGCCGACTTCGACGATGATGCGCAACCAATCCAGCTGCGGATGCGCGGCGACGGCGGTGACCACCGGCTCGGCGGTGCCCAGCAACTGGTAAGGCACCAGGCCAGTCATGACCGCGGCCATGGCGATGTACAGCACGGTGCAGATCACCAGCGACAACAGCATGCCGATTGGCAGGTCGCGCTGCGGGCGGTGCGATTCCTGCGCGGCCACCGACACCGCTTCAAAGCCGATATAGGCGAAGAACACCATCGCCGCGCCGCGCAGCACGCCTTCAAAGCCGTACTTGCCCGGGCCTTCGTTGGCGGGGATGAACGGGGTCCAGTTGCTGGTATCCACGTACTTCCAGCCGGCCACGATCACCAGGATGATCAGGCCAGTCTTGAGTACCACCATGGCCATGTTCATCGCCGAGGACTTGCTGATACCGACGTAGCACAGCCAGGTCAGCAGCAGCACCAGGATCGCCGCCGGTATGTTGGCAATGGCACCGGTGGGCTTGAGCTGTGCATCCAGTGGTGCGCTGACCAAGGCCGCTGGCAGGTGGATGTCGAAATGGGCGAGGAAGCTGAGGAAGTAACCGGTCCAGCTGACCGCCACCGCCGAGGCCGAGACGCCGTACTCCAGCACCAGCATCCAGCCGATGAACCAGGCCGACAGCTCGCCGAAGGTGGCGTAGGTATAGGTGTAGGCGCTGCCGGAGACCGGCACCATCGAGGCGAACTCGGCATAGGCCAGCGCACAGAAGGCGCAGCAGATGGCCGCCAGCACGAAGGACAGCATGATGGCCGGGCCGGCGTGGTTGGCCGCGGCCTGACCGGTGATGACGAAGATGCCGCCGCCGATCACCGCGCCAATGCCCAGCGCGGTCAGCCCCCAGGGGCCGAGGGTTCGGCGCAGGCTCAGGCCATTGGCTTCCTCATGTGCGGCGTGCGGATGTTTGGTGGCCCAGAGTTGCTTGAACATGTTTCGGGTCTTCGCTCATCGGTGCGCGGCGGGCGCGCAAAAGAAAACCGGCGCGCCAGGCGCCGGTCGGGGTGTGGATCAGGCTTGCTTGTTCAGCTTGCTGTTGCGGATGCCGTAGCCGAAATAGATGCACAGGCCCAGCAGTGTCCAGCCGACGAACAGGTGCCAATGCACCACGAAGGCCTGCATGAACAAGGCCAGGCAGGCCAGCGCGCCCAGCGGGCAGATCAGCCATGCGGCCGGTACCTTGAACGGGCGCACGATGTCCGGCTTGGTACGGCGCAGCACCAGCACGCCGATGCAGACGGTGGCGAAGGCCAGCAGGGTGCCCATCGAAACCAGTTCGCCGAGCACGTTGAGCGGTACCAGTCCGGCCAGTGCACCGGCCAGCACGCCGACGACGAGGGTACTGATGTAGGGCGTACGGAAGCGCGGGTGCACCTTGCCGAACATCTTCGGCAGCAGACCGTCGCGGGAGATGGTGTAGGCGATGCGCGACTGCCCCATCATCATCACCAGCACCACCGAGGACAGGCCGGCGATGGCGCCGATCTCGACCGCGGTCTTCAGCCAGGACAGGCTGGGATAGGCTTCCAGCGCGGTGGCCACCGGCTTGTCGGTGCCCAGCAGGTTGTAAGGCAGCATACCGGTCAGCACCGCGCAGACCACGATGTAGACCAGGGTGCAGACGGCCAGCGAGCCGAGCAGGCCGATCGGCATGTTCTTCTGCGGGTCCTTGGTTTCACCGGCGGCGGTCGAAACGGCATCGAAGCCGATATAGGCAAAGAACACGATGGTGGCCGCGCGGAACACGCCGCTCCAACCGAACTCGCCGAAGGTGCCGGTGTTTTCCGGAATGAACGGCTGCCAGTTGGCCGGGTCGATGTACTGGATGCCAAAGCCGACGAACAGGCAGATCACGGTGATCTTGATCGCGACGATCACTGCGTTGACGAAGGTGGACTGGGTGACACCGACGTAGAGCAGGCCGGTGATGGCGGCTACGATCAGCACCGCAGGCAGGTTGAACAGCTTGCCGGAGTTGACGAACTCGCTGCCGGTCCAGGCCAGCGGCGCTGCCGACAAGGCATCGGGGAAGGGCATGTGCAGCGTGGTGGTGATGAAGCTGATCAGGTAGGCCGACCAACCGACCGCTACCGAGGCCGAGGCGAACAGGTACTCCAGTACCAGACACCAGCCGATGAACCAGGCCATGCCTTCGCCCAGCGTGGCGTAGGAATAGGAGTAGGCGCTGCCGGAGACCGGCATCATCGCCGCGAATTCTGCGTAGCAAAGACCGGCCAGTGCACAGGCAATACCGGCGAAGACGAAGGACAGCATCACCGCCGGTCCGGCGTGGTTGGCCGCAGCCTGGCCGGTCAGCACGAAGATGCCGGCGCCGATCACCGCACCTATGCCGAGCAGGATCAGGTGCTTGGCGGTGAGGGTCCGCTTGAGCGTGGCTTCGCCTTGCAGGCTGCCTTCGATCGGCTCGCCGGCATCGACATGTGCGGCCGGTTCGACCGGTTTGACCCTCAACAGTGTTTTAAGCATTCCGCAAATTCCCGAGCTGTGTATTGGCCCGAACGCGCTGGGGCGACGGGGCCGGTTGTATGGCGACGCAAGCTGAACGGTCGGCAACTGCTCTACCTTGCCAAAGCTGGCGAAACTCGACAAGCGCAACTGCAACATCGACAGCGATAATGGCCGCCGGATTGATTGAATTGGATGTGCTTACAGTCATGCACGGTGAAGATCTACTGCTGCGTCAGGCATTTGTGGACTATTCCCAGTGCCACCGGGAACATGAGCAGGTGACGCAGGCGTTCCTGGCCCTGCTTGACGAAGGCGGGGTGGATCCCTTCACCCGCGAGCGGCTGGCCGGGCATTTCACCGGTAGCGCCTGGTTGGTCAGCGCCGATGGCAAGCGCGCGCTGCTCACCCACCATCGCAAGCTGCAACGCTGGTTGCAGTTGGGTGGGCATGCCGATGGTGACAACGATCTGGCGGCTGTTGCGCTGCGCGAAGCCGAAGAGGAATCCGGGCTGCCGGGCCTGACATTGGCGTCGGCTGATATTTTTGATCTGGACCGGCACTGGATTCCCGAGCGCGAGGATGTTCCCGGTCATTGGCATTACGACGTGCGTTATGTGGTCGTCGCCGGTGGCAACGAGGCGTTCGTGGTCAGCGAGGAATCGCTGGAGCTGGCATGGCGGCCGGTAGACGAGATCGCCAAGGATCAAGATGAATCCATGCGGCGGATGGCAAACCGGTGGCTGCAGAGATAGACGCGACGCGCAGCGATGCCGCGCTGCCGGAATGTGTATCGGTAGAGCCGAGCCATGCTCGGCTGGAGCGTTCCCGGTAGAGCTTCTGCCGAGCATGGCTCGGCACTACCGGGGGCGTCAGTAGAGGATGCGGGTGCGCAGGGTGCCCTGGATCGTGGCCAGCTCTTCGCGGATGGCGGTGGCCTGTTCTTCGCTGGCGGTGATGTCGATCACCACGTAGCCGACCTTGGGGTCGGTGCGCAGGAACTGGCCGTCGATGTTGAGGTTGTGGCGCGAGAAGATCTCGTTGATCTTGGACAGCACGCCCGGCACGTTGCGGTGGATGTGCAGCAGGCGCAGGCTCTGCTCGTGCTCCGGCAGGGTCACTTCCGGGAAGTTGACGGCCGACAGGGTCGAGCCGTTGTCGCTGTAACGCACCAGCTTGGCGGCCACTTCAACGCCGATGTTTTCCTGCGCTTCCAGCGTGGAGCCGCCGACGTGCGGGGTCAGGATCACATTGTCATGCGCGGTCAATGGGGACTCGAACAGATCGCCGTTGCCCTTGGGCTCGACCGGGAACACGTCCACTGCGGCACCGCCGAGATGGCCTGAGCCCAGTGCCGCATCCAGCGCCGCGATATCGACCACGGTGCCGCGCGCTGCATTGATCAGGTGCGCGCCCTTCTTCATCTTGGCCAGTTGCTCGGCGCCGATCATCCATTGCGTGGAGCCGTTCTCCGGCACGTGCAGGGTGACCACGTCCGCGCGCGCCAGCAGGTCATCCAGGCTGATGGCCGGATGGGCGTTGCCCAGCGACAGCTTGGTTTCGATGTCATGGAAGATCACGTGCATGCCCAGCGCCTCGGCCAACACGCCAACCTGGGTGCCGATATGGCCGTAGCCGATGATGCCCAGCGTCTTGCCGCGTACTTCATGGCTGCCGGCAGCCGACTTGGACCAGCCGCCACGGTGGCATTCGGCGTTCTTCTGCGGGATGCCGCGGGTCAGCATGATCGCCTCCGCGATCACCAGTTCGGCGACCGAACGGGTGTTGGAGTACGGCGCGTTGAAGACCGGAATGCCGGCGAGTTCGGCCGCTTCCAGGTCGACCTGGTTGGTGCCGATGCAGAAGCAGCCGACCGCGATGAGGCGCTTGGCTTCGGCCAGCACCTCGGCGCTGAGATGGGTGCGTGAGCGGATGCCGACGATGTGGGCTTCGGCGATACGCGCTTTCAATTCCTCTTCGGGCAGCGACTTGCTGTGCAGCTCGATCTGCGAGTACCCGGCCGCCTTGAAGACGTCCACGGCGGTCTGGCTGACCCCCTCAAGCAACAAAACGCGGATGTCCTGCTTCGGGAACGAGGTCTTCTTGGGCGACATGTCGTGTACGGCGGCGAAGGTGGGTAGGTCGCCAACTATGCCAGAACGGCGCGCTGTTTTGTGCGCTGCGCAACGCGGCAAGGCATTGATGGGAAAAGGTTTCATATGAAATCCAGATCCTGTCGCAGCGGACCGCCGCGGCGACTGGACGGCGCGCGGCGGGGCTGTCACGCTTGGCGGCTTTCACGCCGCCGAAACACCGCCATGACCGATCCGCGCCTGGAAACCCTGTTGCAGTCCTGCCCCGAGCTGCGTCTGAAGACCGAGCCGGGCGATCTGGAGCACTACGGGCGCGATTGGACCCGGCGCTGGACGCCGTCGCCACTGGCCATTGCCTTGCCGGGCAGTGTCGAGGAAGTGCAGGCGGTGGTGCGCTGGGCCAATGAGCACAAGGTGGCCGTGGTCCCGTCGGGTGGCCGCACCGGTCTGTCTGGCGGCGCGGTTGCGGCCAACGGCGAGCTGGTGCTGAGCCTGGAACGGATGAACAAACCGCTCGGTTTTGACGCGGTCGATCGCACCCTGGTCGTTCAGGCCGGCATGCCATTGGAAGCGGTGCACAACACCGCCAAGGAACATGGGCTGATCTATCCGGTGGATTTCGCCGCGCGTGGCTCCTGTTCGATTGGCGGCAATATCGCCACCAATGCTGGCGGTATCCGCGTGATCCGTTATGGCAATACCCGCGAGTGGATCGCCGGGCTCAAGGTGGTTGCCGGCAACGGCGAATTGCTGGAGCTCAACAAGGGCTTGATCAAGAACTCCAGCGGCTACGACTTCCGTCAATTGATGATCGGCTCGGAAGGCACGCTCGGCATCGTGGTCGAGGCAACCTTGAAGCTGACCGATCCACCGCCGACCACCAATGTGATGGTACTGGCGCTGCCGTCGTTTGAAGTGCTGATGCAGGTGTTCTCCGCCTTCCGCGAACGTCTGCAGCTGGAGGCCTTCGAGTTCTTCACCGACCTGGCGGTCAAGCACGTCACCGCGCATGGCGCGCAGTATCCGTTCGAGGAAATTCACCCGTATTACGTGGTGACCGAATACGCCTCGGCTGACGAGGCAGGCGAAGCCGCCGCGCTGGCGGCGTTCGAGCATTGCATGGAGCAGGGCTGGGTGCTGGATGGCGTGATCAGCACCAGCGAAGCACAGGCGCAGCAGCTGTGGCGTCTGCGCGAAGGCATCACCGAGTCGGTAGCGCGCTACAAGCCGTACAAGAACGACGTGTCGGTGCGGATCTCGGCGATGCCGGCCTTCCTGGCCGAAACCCAGGCGCTGATCAATGGTGCCTACCCGCACTTTGAGGTGGTCTGGTTTGGCCATATCGGCGACGGCAATCTGCACATCAATGTGCTCAAGCCCGACGACACCAGTGACGCCGAATTCCTCCGCCAGTGCGAGCACGTGACCAAGCTGCTGGCGCAGGTGCTGCTGCGGTTTGATGGCAGCATCTCGGCGGAACATGGCATCGGCCTGGTCAAGAAGGCCTATCTTTCCAGCACCCGCAGCGAGGCCGAAGTTGCGCTGATGCGTGGGGTCAAGCGTGCCTTCGATCCGAATTGGTTGTTGAACCCGGGCAAACTGTTCGATCAGTAATCGCACAGCTCGCCGCGCGAGCTCCCGGAGGGAGCAGCTACTCGCGCGGCAGTTCCAGCACGAAGCGGCTGCCACCTTCGGCGCCGCTGCCGCAGCGGACATGGCCGCCATGGGCATCGGCAATTGCCTTGACCACGGCAAGGCCGAGCCCGCTGCCACCCCCTTGGCGCGAGCGCGAGCCATCGCCGCGCATGAACGGGTCAAAGACATGCGGCTGCAGGCTGGCCTCGATACCCGGGCCGTTGTCCTCGATGGCCAACTGCACATGGTCTTTGCCGTCCAGGATTGAAATCCGCACCCGCCCCGGGCTGGCATAACGGCGCGCGTTCTCCAGCAGGGCAAGCAGGGCCTGGCGCAGCCGGGTCGGGTCGCAATACGCCAGGTGTTCGTCGCGATGTGTTTCCAGCTCCAGTACGGAGCCGGCGCTGCGGAACGCCGGGTCGACCATGGTCATCACCGAATGCACTTCCTGCACCACGTCGGTGGGGGCACGTCGCACGTCGAGCCTGCCGTTGCCGGCCAGCCCCAGTACGCGCAGGTCCTCGATCAGTCGCGACAGGCCTTCCACCTGCGCCAGCAGGCTGCGGAACTGCGCCTCGTCCGGCTGGAACACGCCATCCGCCAAGCCCTGCAGGCGGCCGCGCAGGATGGTAAGAGGCGTGCGCAGCTCATGCGCGATCGCCGCATGCCACAGCGTGCGTTCGCGGTCCATGTGCTGCAGGCGCGCGGCCATGGTGTTGAAGTCCTCGACCAGCAAGGCGACCTCATCCAGCGCATCTTCGCTGGCGCTGGCGCGTACGCCCAGGTCGCCATCGGTGAGCGCGCGTACCGATTCCATCAAGGTATTGAGTGGGGACACGATGCGGCGGGTGAGGCGGATCGAGGTGGCCAATGCCAAGGCCAGGCCGACCACGGTGACGCTCGCCATCCAGGCCAGCTCAGGGCCGGTTGGCAGCCAGCCTTTGGGTTCCACTGCGCTGGCGGGAAAGAACTCGACCAGCACCGCCCACAGCAGGCAGGAAGACAGGATCGTCATCACGATGACGCTGACCACCATCAGCGACATCGACACGGTGATGTGCCGGTTGAGCCCGGGGCGGCGCATCAGCGATCCGCCGCCAGGCGATAGCCCACGCCGCGCACGCTGGCTGGCATGTTGACCACGCCCACGTCGTCGAGCTTGCGCCGCAACTTGCTGACATGGCTGTCGACGGTGCGTTCCAGTGCCTCGCTTTCGGGCAGGCATTGGTGCATCAGCTCGCTGCGGCTGAAGATGCGGGTGGGTGCCAGTGCCATGCAATGCAGTAGTTTGAATTCGGTGAGCGTAAGCAATAGTTCATGGCTGTAGCCTTCGCCCTCGACGTGCACCGAATGGGTCTGCGGGTCGATCAGCAGCGGCCCGGCGCGCAGCGAGGTGGCGACCTCGCGCGGCGCGGCGCGCAGGGTGCGGCGCAATACGGCGCGTACCCGTGCAGCGACCTCGGCCGGGTTGAACGGCTTGACCACGTAGTCGTCTGCGCCCATTCGCAATGCGGTGAGCTTGTCCAGATCCTGGTCCAGCGCGGTGAGCATGATGATCGGCGTATCGCTGTTCTGGCGCAGCTGCGACAGCACGCCCCAGCCATCGATGCCGGGTAGCTGCACATCCAGCAGCACCAGATCGGGACGGGCACTGCGGTGCAGCTCCAGTGCGGCGCGGCCGTCGCCGGCGCGCACGACACGCAGCTTCTCCCGCTCCAGGTAGGCGGCGATGATATCGGCGATCTCGGTTTCGTCCTCGACGATGAGGACAAGTGCATCATGGGAGCGGTCCCATTGCGCCATCGCGGCGGCGGGTAGATGTGCAGTCATTGCCTGGCAGGGACCGAAAGGTTCTAGCCTCCATGCTATCTCCACATTCCCTCCATCGAAACCCCATCATCGCCAGCCACACTGCGCGCCTGCGTTCCTGCAGGCTTTCCAGTACCACGTGTAGCGATGACCATTCGACGGATTACGACGGCCGTGTGTGCGGCCCTGGTTTTGGCCATGACGGCCTGCTCCTCCCCTGAAGCACCTGCGGAAGCAGCACCAAAGGTAAGCGTGCTCACGGTTGCCGCTCAGCGCGTGCAGCGTGATGACGAACTGCAGGGGCGAGTAGCGGCATTGCGTACCGCGCAGATCCGCGCGCAGGTTGGTGGCATCGTGCGCAAGCGTCTGTTCGAGCAAGGGGCAGAGGTCACCGCTGGGCAGGCGTTGTTCCAGATCGATCCGGCGGCATTCCGTGCCGATGTCGATTCGGCGCTGGCGGCATTGCAGCGTAGCGAGGCGGCGCTGTCGCGCAGCCGGGTGCAGGCGCAGCGCCTGCAGGCGCTGGCCGCCGCGCAGGCGGTGAGCCAGCAGCATCGTGATGATGCGACCTTCGAGTACGAGCAAGCTCGTGCAGCGGTGGCTGAGGCCAAGGCGATCCTCGCCCGGCGTCAGCTGGACCTGCGCTACGCGACGGTCAGCGCGCCGATTGCCGGCCGCATCGATCAGGCAATGGTGACCGAAGGTGCGTTGGTGGACGCTGCCGACAGCGAGCCGATGGCGCTGGTGCAGCAGATCGACCAGGTCTATGTCGATGTGCGGCAGCCAGCTTCGCAGTTGCCGCAGATGCGCAAGGGCATGGCTGACAGCGGTGCGCTGTCGGTAGCGATCATCGCTGCCAATGGTCAGGTGCATGAGCGCGCCGGGCAGTTGTTGTTCTCGGGCATCAATGTCGACGCGCGCACTGGCGATGTGGTGCTGCGGGTGTTGGTCGACAACCCGGATCGTGATCTGTTGCCGGGCATGTTCGTGCGCGCGCGGGTGCCGCGTGGTGCTGCCAGCCAGTTGCCGTTGCTGCCGCAACAGGCAGTGCTGCGCAGTGCTGGCGGCCAGACCTACGCCTGGGTGATCGGCGGCGACGGCAAGGCGGTCATCCGTACCATCGAAATCGACGGCAGCGTAGACCGGCAGTGGATCGTGCGTAGCGGTCTGCAGGTCGGTGAGCGGGTGGTGGTGGAGGGGCAGGAGCGGCTGCAGGAAGGACGCCTGGTCGAAACCTCGCCTTGGCAGCCGCCAGCCTTGCCGGGCAAGGCCGCGGTCGCATCACGCAATCACTGAAGGTAGCCCATGGCCCGTTTCTTCATTGATCGCCCGGTATTCGCCTGGGTGTTGGCGATCTTCATCGTGCTGGCCGGTGTGCTGGCAATTCCCAAGCTCGCGGTGGAGCGTTACCCGGCGGTAGCGCCAACCAGCGTCAGCATCTATGCCAGCTATCCCGGTGCCAGCCCGCAGACGCTGGATGACTCGGTCGTCGGCTTGATCGAGCGCGAGCTGTCCAGCGTCAAGCACCTGCTGTACTTCCAGTCGTCGGTGGATACCTCGGGCGAGGCCTCGATCACCGCAACCTTCGCCCCGGGTACCAACCCGGAGATGGCGCAGGTGGACGTACAGAACCGGATCAAGGCGATCGAGCCGCGCTTGCCGGCCAGTGTGCGCCAGAGTGGCTTGTATGTGGAGGCGTCCGGTTCCGGCTTCCTGATGCTGGTAGGGCTGAAGTCGCCTGACGGCAGCGTGGACGAAGCGCAGCTGGGCGATTTCATGGCGCGCAACATCATCGAGGAGCTGCGGCGTATCGACGGTGTTGGCCGGGTGCAATTGTTCGGTGCCGAGCAGGCCATGCGGCTCTGGTTGGACCCCACCGCGTTGGCGGGCTATGAACTTACCGTAGGCGACGTGGTCAGCGCCATCGAGCAGCAGAACCAGAACATCGCCCCGGGCCGCATCGGTGACTCGCCAAGCGTGGCGGGTCAGCGCATTACCGTGCCCTTGGTCGCCGATGGCCAGCTGACCACCGCTGAACAGTTCGCGGCCATCGTGCTGCGTGCGCATGCCGACGGTTCGCGGGTATTGCTGGGTGACGTGGCCCGGGTGGAGCTGGGGGCGCAGAGCTACGCCTGGGGCACCCGGGAGGACGGCCAGGTCGCTACTGCCGCCGGCATCCAGCTGCGTCCGGGGGCGAACGCGGTGAGCACGTCATCGGCCGTGCGTGCGCGCATGGCCGAATTGCAGGCCCTGCTGCCGCCCGGTGTGGAAAGCAGTATTCCGTTCGATACCGCGCCGTTCGTGAAAATATCCATCCAGAAGGTGTTGCAGACCCTGCTGGAGGCGATGCTGCTGGTGTTCGCGGTGATGTTCCTGTTCCTGCAGGACTGGCGCTACACGCTGGTGCCGGCACTGGTGGCGCCGATCGCGCTGCTGGGCACCTTTGCGGTGATGCTGGCGTTGGGCTTCTCGATCAACGTGCTGACCATGTTCGGCATGGTCCTGGCAATCGGCATCATCGTCGATGACGCGATCGTGGTGGTCGAAGGCGTCGAGCGGATCATGGCCGAGGAAGGCTTGGCGCCACGCGAGGCCACGATCAAGGCGATGCGCGAACTGACCAGCGCGGTGGTCGGCATCACCCTGGTGCTGACAGCGGTGTTCATCCCCATGGCCTTCGCCAGTGGCTCGGTGGGCGCGATCTATCGCCAGTTCACCGTGTCGATGGCGGTGGCGATCCTGATTTCTGCATTGCTTGCGTTGAGCCTGACCCCGGCACTGTGCGCAACCCTGCTGCGGCCAGTTGCGGATGAACGTCCGCGCGGTCGCGTGTTCGCCGCATTCAATCGTGGTTTTGCCCGCATGAGTGGGCGCTATCACCGTGGTGTGGCTGCGGTGCTGCGCCGCTGTGGGCGCGTCATGGGGGTGTTCGCCGGTCTGGTGCTGGTGTTGCTGCTTGGCCTGCAATGGCTGCCGGGTGCCTTCCTGCCGGAAGAGGATCAGGGTTACTTCATGACCTCGATCCAGTTGCCGGCCGAAGCAACCGCAGAACGAACCCTGGCTGTGGTCCAGGCCTACGAGGCGCATATCGCTTCGCGGCCGGGCATTGCAGCCAATCAGGTCATCACTGGCTATAGCTTTGCCGGTTCCGGTCCCAGCGCAGCGATGGCGTACACCATGCTGAAGGACTGGGGTGAGCGCAACGGTGCCACCGCGGCCGGCGAGGTGGCGGCCACCCTTGAAGCGATGGCGGCTACCAGCGAAGGACAGGTGATCAGTGTGACGCCTCCGGCCATCGATAGTCTGGGCAACTCCTCCGGCTTCAGTCTGGCGCTGCAGGCGCGCACCGGCCAGAGCCAGCAGCAGCTGCGCGCAGCGCAGAAGCAGCTGTTGGCGTTGGCACAGGCCAGCCCCTTGCTCGGCGAAGTGCACGCTGATGGACTGCCATCGGGCAGCAGCGTGCGGTTGCAGATAGATCGTGCCAAGGCCGAGGCGATGGGCGTTGGGTTCGCCGACATCAGCAACACCTTGTCGGTGGCGATGGGCTCGCAATACGTCAACGACTTCCCCAATGCCGGGCGCCTGCAGCAGGTGATCCTGCAGGCGGATGCGCCGTTCCGGATGGAGGTGGAGGATGTGTTGCGCCTGTACGTGCGCAATGCCCAGGGCGGCATGGTTGCGCTTGCGGAGCTGGTCAGCCCGCACTGGGAGGAATCGCCGTTGCAGCTGCAGCGTTACCTTGGGTTCCCGGCGCTGAATGTGTCTGGTGCGCCCGCCGAAGGCGTCTCCACCGGCCAGGCCATGGCCGAGATGGAGCGGCTGGCCGCGCAGCTGCCGGCGGGCTTCGCGCTGCAATGGACCAGCCAGTCGCTGCAGGAAAAGACCTCGGGCGCGCAAGCACCATGGCTGCTGCTGATGTCGATGCTGGTGGTGTTTCTGGTGCTGGCAGCGCTGTACGAGAGCTGGTCGATCCCGATGGCGGTGATGCTGGTGGTGCCGCTTGGCCTGCTGGGTGCGGTGGCGGCGGTATTGCTGCGTGGCATGCCCAACGACATATTCTTCAAGGTCGGCATGATCACGGTGATCGGCCTGTCGGCAAAGAATGCGATCCTGATCGTTGAGTTCGCGCGACAGCTGCAGCGGCAGGGGATGACGGCGGCGCAGGCCGCATTGCGGGCGGCGCGGATGCGCCTGCGGCCCATCCTGATGACGTCGATGGCGTTCGCACTGGGTGTGCTGCCGTTGATGCTGGCGCAGGGCGCGTCGCGGGAAACCCAGCAGGCCATCGGTACCGGCGTGTTTGGTGGGATGGTGACCGCAACGGTGCTGGCGGTGTTCTTCGTGCCGGTGTTCTATGTGGTGGTGGATGGCAGTTGGCGTTGGTTGCGGCTGCGTCTGCCCGGTTCGCGCTGGAGATCCGCTGGCGGAGGATGATGAACGGATCAGGCGGGCCGGCCAGTGGCAGGTTCCAACCGACCGCGACGGTGGTTACTCTTGGCGTCCTTCATACCTGACGTTGACCTGCCGATGATCCGCAAGATCCTGTTCTGCGCTTTGATTGCCCTGCCGATGTCGGCATTCGCCTCCAGCTTTGCAGGCACGTCGGCCGGTTCCGCATCGGGCGCATCGTCCAATTCCTCGGGCAGCTCCTCGGGTGACGACAAGGTGTTGCTGGACGCACGTGAAGACGCAGCGGGTTTTGTTGCCAGCAATGGCGAGATCCGTGGCGCATGGCTGGAAGCGGCCTTGATCCAGCTGCGCGAGCGTGATGCCGCTGCGCGCGACGCCAGCGACATGGAGTTGGCCCGGAAGATCCTGGCCCTGTGATGGATCTCCGCCGGCTGCCGCCCGCGCGGTGGCTGGCGGTGTTACTGCTGCTCTGCGCGGCAGCGCCCTCGCAGGCGGCACTGCGCATCGAGCTGCAGGCAGCCGCACCAGCGCTGGATTCGGCGCAGGTAGTGGCCAGCCAGCAACTGATCGACGATGTGCTGGCGCGTATTCCCGCCGGCATCGAAGCCAGCGGCGCATTGACGCTGCAGCTGCGCTGGCGTGATGACCTGCCCGAGCATGTACAGGGCAGGGCGCGCGGGCCTGAACTTGGTTTGGATAAACGCCTGTTGCCACTGTTGCTGCAGGGTGACTCCGCATCTGCGGACGCCTCGACCCAGGCGTGGCAACAGGCACGTGCGGCGCTGATCCACGAGCTGGGACATGCGTTGGACCGTTCCGCCATCGGCGGCTGGTCACGTCAACCGCGCTTTCTGGACCTGGCCGGTTGGCAGCAACGGCCGCTGTGGCCGGGGCGTGGGCGCAACCACTTCAGCCTGCGCAGCCCCGATCGCTACGAGTTGGAGAGCCCGACCGAGTTCTTCGCGGTAAACCTCGAACACTATCTGCTGGACCCGGAGTACGCCTGCCGGCGTCCGCTTCTGCATGCCTGGTTCGTTGAGAATCTTGGCCCGCCGCGTCAGCTGGATGTGCTGCAGTGCCCGCAGGCCTTGCCGTTCATGCAGGCCGGCGAGCAGGAAGGCCTGGCCGATCTGCTCGATCTCGACCCGGCGCGGGTCTACGAAATCGACTACCTGCTGGCCGAAGGCAACGAGAAGCTGATGAGCCGCTGGGGCCACAGCATGCTGCGGCTGGTGGTGTGCGCGCCGGGCCGTACGCCTGGCCCGGCCTGTCGTATGGATCTGCAATACCACCTGGTGCTGTCGTTCCGCGCCTTCGTGGGTGATGTGCAGATATCCAGCTGGCGTGGCCTGACCGGGTCCTATCCGTCGCGGCTGTTCGTGCTGCCGCTGAGCCGGGTGATCGAGGAATACACCAAGGTCGAGCTGCGCGGGGTTTCCTCCACGCCGCTGCGCCTGCAGCGTGATGAGATCAACGCGGTGCTGCAGCAGGCGGCGCGGCTGCACTGGGACTACGACGGCCGCTATTACTTCATCAGCAACAATTGTGCGGTGGAAACCGGCAAGCTGCTGGGCGATGGGGCGCCGCGGCTTGGCTCCGCAGATCTGCTGTCGATCACCCCAACCGGTTTGCTGCACAGCCTGCGCGCCGAAGCATTGGCCGATCCGTCACGCGAACGCGCGCAGGCGCTGCGTGGCGGCTATTACTTCGAGTCGGCGGCCGCCCACTACGCGCTGGTGTTCGAGATCGCCCGCAAAGCGCTGCCATTGCCGGCCGACAACGTGGAGGCATGGCTGGCACTGCCGCCTGTGCAACGCCGGAGGTGGATGCAGCAGGCTGATGATCAGGTGCTGGCGGCCATGCTGTTGCTGGAGCAGGCTGCGTGGCGACGGGGGGAAGTGGCGGCAGCCGATGTGCTCAAGCGCAGCCTGCTTGCCGGCGGCAAGCGGCTGCCGGAAATGGCGGACTTCCAGGCGCTGATGGAGCGGTCTGCGGTGCTGCTGGCGCCGGGCGGCCTGTTGGGGCCGGGGCAGGGCTATGGCATTCCCGATGTAGATGAACGAGAGCGCTTGAGCGCCGAGGCCGCCGCCGGGGCTGGGCCCGCCCGGCAACAATGGAAAGCCCTGCGCGAGGCCGCACTGGCCGCGCTGCCGGGAGCACAGCGCGCGCGGATGGAGCAGATCGAGTCGAACCTACTGTACCTGCGGCAGCGGCTGCGTTTAGGGTACGGTACGCCATCAGGGGAGGCGGCGGCGCTCGATGAGCGTCGTCCGGATCGGTTTTCAGGAGAGCGCGGTTGATTGGTACTGGGCAGCAGACGGTCAATGCGATGGCCGAGGATGTGTTGAAGCTGCGCTCCTGCGCGATTCTCCAGCTTGACCCTGATGGACAGGTGCTCAGCTGCAATGCCGGTGTGGCAACGGTATTTGGCTATCCCTGCGAAGAGATCCGCGGGCTGCCGTTCTCGCAGTTGTTCAGCGCCGCCGATACACAGCGCGGCATAGCCCAGCAGGCCGTGGCGCGCACGCTGCAGCAGGGCAGCGACCAGCTCAGCCTGGCGATGGTACGCAAGGATGGTGGCCGCTTTCGCGCATCGATGATATTGGAGCGGATAGCCGACCAGCGTGGCGTGCGGGTGCTGGTATTGATCCGTGACGTCACCGAGGCATTCCAGACCCAGAAGCGGGTGCGCGAGGCGCAGGAAGTCGCGCTGCGCGCGCAGCGCCTGGATGCGGTGGGCAAGTTGACCCTGGGCTTGTCGCACGACTTCAACAACCTGCTGTCGGTGATCGGCAACAGCCTGGACATGCTGTCGCTGCGCCGCTCCGGCGACGAGAGCGTGCGGCGCATCCTGGACATCGCCCACCGCGCGGTCGGGCGTGGCACCCAGTTGACCCGGCAGATGCTGGCGTTCGGGCGCGGGCAGACCCTGGTGCCGCAGCTGAGCGAGGTGGATGATCTGCTCAATGCCTCGTTGGAGCTCTACCGCCGCGTCTGCGGCGAAACCATTCAGTTGAACGTGAGCATTGCCGAGCAACTGCCGCCGATTTCGGTGGACATCGGTCAGCTCGAGGCGGCGCTGTTGAACCTGCTGGGCAACAGCCGCGATGCCATGCACGGTGTCGGCAAGGTGCTGTTGTCGGCACGGCTTGAGAGCATCATCGTGCCGTCGGGCACGGGTGAGGCCGGGCAGTTTGTCTGCATCTGCGTTGGTGACAGCGGGCCGGGCATCCAGGCCGAGATCCAGGAGAGCGTGTTCGAACCGTTCTTCACCACCAAGAGCGTGGGAGATGGCAGCGGGCTGGGGCTGAGCCAGGTGTATGGCTTTGCGGCGCAGTCGGGGGGCACGGCCACGATTGGTACGTCCGCGCTGGGTGGGGCGGCGGTGTCGCTGTATTTCCCGGTAGTGGTGTAGCAGACTGGTTTTTGTAGGAGCGGCGTAAGCCGCGAAGCTGGCTATCTACCAAGACACCCGCTCTGGATTTGAAGCCATATCTGCTTCGCGGCTTACGCCGCTCCCACAAACCAGCTGCTGCAGCCTCCCGCCATTTGGCGGGAGGCTGTCGTCAATCAATCAGCGCGGCCGCCGAATTCACCGGTGGTGGTGTTCACCAGGATGCGTTCGCCGTTGACGATGTACTCCGGCACCATGATTTCCAGGCCGGTGCTGAGCTTGGCCGGCTTCGGGCGCTTGGTGGCGGTGCCGCCCTTCAGTTCCGGCGGGGTCTCGATCACTTCCAGGGTCACATGCTGCGGCATCTGCACGGCAACCGGCTGGTCGTCGATGACCTGCACGTAGATGCCGGTCAGGCCTTCGGTGATGTAGCCGGCGTCGTCGCCGATGACCTCGGCGTCCAGCGTGTACGGGGTGTAGTCCTCGTCATCCATGAACACGAAGGCGTCGCCGTCCATGTAGGAGAAGGTGGACTGGCGGCGCAGCAGCTCGACTTCCGGCAGGTTGTCATCGGCATCGAAGCTGGCATCGAGCTTGTTGCCGCCCGGCACGCTGTACATGATGAAGCGGAAGCGGACGTTGCCGCCACGGCCCTGCGGCGAGCTGCGCTCGATGTCGCGGATCTGGTAGACGCCGTTGTTGTACTCGACGACGTTGCCTTTCTTGATGTCGTTGGCTTTCATAAATGCAGGGAATGGGAATAGGGAATCGGGAATGGAAGGTCAACCGCCTTCCATCCAACGGACAGGCAATGAGGTTCAGGCAATGGTGAAGCGATAGCGGGGTTCAATTCCCGACTCTCTATTCCCCATTCCAGGCTCAATTACTTGGGTGCCAGACGTACCGCACCGTCGAGGCGAATAGTCTCACCGTTGAGGTAGGTATTGCCAATGATGTGGCCGACCAGGCTGGCGAAATCGGCCGGCTGGCCCAGCCGCGACGGGAACGGGATGGAGGCGGCCAGCGATTCCTGCACGTTCTGCGGCATGCCGTCGACCATCGGGGTCCAGAACACGCCCGGGGCGATGGTGAGCACGCGGATGCCGAAGCGCGACAGCTCGCGCGCCATCGGCAAGGTCATGCCGACCACACCGCCCTTGGAGGCGGAATAGGCGGCCTGGCCGATCTGGCCCTCATAGGCAGCCACAGAAGCGGTATTGATGATCACACCGCGCTCGCCGTCGGCGTTGGCCTCGTTGTGCTGCATCAGTTCGGCGGCGGCCTTGGCGACGTTGAAGCTGCCGACCAGGTTGACCATCACCGTGGTCTGGAAGTTGGCCAGCGGCATCGCCGCTTCGCGGCCGAGCACGCGGCCGGCACCGAGGATGCCGGCGCAGTTCATCACCACGTTCAAGCCGCCCAGGAACTCACGCGCGGCAGCCAGATTGGCGGCGACACCGGCTTCGTCGGTGACATTGGTGGTGAAGTAGCGGGCATTGTCGGCGCCCAGTTCGGCGACCGCAGCGGCGCCCTTTTCATCATTGAGGTCGAACAGGGCGACCTTGCCGCCATTGGCAACCAGGAACTGGGCGACGCCGAGGCCGAGGCCAGAGACGCCGCCGGTGATGACGGCACGAACGGAAGACAGCTGCATCGGAACAATCCTGCTGAGTGATCCGCCGATTCTAGCTGATGCCGATCCGCGGCCAGCGGCTGCGGGCAGACCTGTGGCACCTGACCTGATGCAGCGAGGCCATGGGCAATTGAATCCTGTCCTTGCCATGAAGGTAGCCCGGGTAAGCACAGCGCACCCGGGGAGCGGGAGAGTTGGGGGACCTGGAGCATCTGCCGAAAGCCCCGGGTGCGCTGCGCTTACCCGGGCTACGGGGTGATTCCGATCTGTGCCAGGTTGGGGGTGATCAGACCTGTGGTACCGGGCCGGCGATGTCGGCCCTGGTCAGTTGTCGGCTGAAGTCAGGCGGCGACAGGCCAGGTGCGAACAGGAAGCCCTGGCCAACCGGCACGCCGAGCCCGAGCAGGAACTGGCGCTGCGCCTCGGACTCGATGCCTTCGGCGACCAGACCCAGGCCGAGGCTGCGGGCGATGCCACAGACCGCCTCGCAGACGGCGACGTCGGAAGGGTTGCCAGGTACGCCGCTGATGAACAGCTGGCTGAGCTTGAGGCCGTGGATCGGCAGGGTGCGCAGGTAGTTGAGCGCGCTATAACCCTCACCGAAGTCGTCGATGGTCAGCACCACGCCCATGGCGCGCAGCTCGGCAAAGGTGCGCAGGGTCGCCGGGGCGTCCTCGATCAAGACGCGCTCGGTGAACTCCAGTTCCAAGGCGCTGCCGGGCAGGCCGTAATGGTCGAGAACCTCGCGCACCTGGCGCGCCAGGCGGTCGCCACTGAACTGGCGGTAGGAGACGTTGATCGCCACCCGCATCATGCCCAGCCCCTCGCGCTGCCACTCGCGGATCTGCCGGCAGGCCTGGTGCAGCACCCATTCGCCGATGCGCACGATGTCGCCGGTGTTCTCGGCATGGCTGATGAAGATGTCCGGGCGCAGCTCGCCGAGCTGGCGGCTGCGCCAACGGATCAGGGCTTCGCAGGCAATGGTCTGGCCGCTGCGCAGGTCAACCTGCGGCTGGTAGACCAGCCGGAACTCGTCACGGTCCAAGGCCTTGCGCAGGCGCCGCTCGATCTGCAGGCGGTCGCGTTGGCGCCGTGCCAGTTCCGGCGAGAACAGCTGCCAGCCATTGCGGTCGCGGCGCTTGCACTCGTACATGGCCAGATCGGCGTTCTGGATCAGTTGCTGTGGGCGTACGCCGTCCTTGGGCGCGCGGGCAATACCGATGCTGGTAGTGACCGGGAATTCGTCCTTGCCGAACTGGAACGGCGGGACGAAGGCGCGGGTGATGGCTTCGGCCAGCTTTTCCGGTCGGCCGGGCAGCTCGCGGGCGTCGCAGGTGACCACGAACTCATCGCCGCCGAAGCGCGCAAGCAGGCCCTCGGTGCCGATCGCATCGGAAATGCGGCGGGTGGCTTCGATCAGCAGCAGGTCGCCGGCGTTGTGGCCAAGCACATCGTTGACGGTCTTGAACCGGTCCAGGTCGATGTAGAGCACCGCGACCTCGGCGTGCGAGGGGTTGCTCAGCCGGGCTTCCAGGTCGGTGAGTGCGGCATCGCGATTCATGATGCCGGTCAGCGGGTCGGTGCGCGCCTGGTTCTTGAGGGTCTGCTCGGCATGCTTGGGCTCGGTGATGTCCTGCAGGGTGCCGGCGATACGGTTCGAGGCAAGGTCGCCGAGCTCCACTTCGCCGATCATCCTGATCCAGAAGCTGTGACCGCTGGCGCGTTGGCCCTGCAGTTCCAGTTCGAAGCCGGTGCGCTGCTCGACCACGCGTTCCATCGCATCGCGCAGTTGCTGGCGCGACAGGCTGTTCAGGCAGGCCAGTAGCTGCTCCAGATCGGCGGGGGGCGATTGCTGGCCAAGAATGCGCTGTGCCTCGCCGGTGAGGTAAAGCCGCTGCTGGCCGCGGTCCCACTCCCAGCCGCCGATATGCGCCAGTGATTGGGCGCGGTCGAACAGGGCGTGGTCGCGCTTGAGTTCGGTGATGTCACTGAACAGGGAAAACACATGGTCGGGCAGGTCACAACCGGCCGAGAACACCGGCACCGTGGTGATCGAGATCCAGATCATCCGCCCGTTGGGGCGGTGGTACAGGCCGATGATGGTGCTGGGGATGGTCCTGCCTTCGGCAAAGGAGCGGGTTACCGGCCAGTGCTCGGGCCGCAGGCGACGGCCGTGCTCATCGACGCTGATCCACTCGTCGCTGTGCAGCGGCACCTTGGCCGGGGCAATGCTGCCGAGGTTGAAAATGCGGTGTGCCGCGGGATTGGCGGAAATGATGCCCAGGTGGCGGTCAAACAGCATCACCCCCTTGTCGATGGACTCCAGCAGCAGGCGGTATCGGGTTTCGGCCTGCCAGCGCCTGCTCAGGTCGCGGGCGACGGCGACGATGCAATGTGCATCGTCGTGCTCGATGGTGGCCGAATGCACCTCCACCGGGAAGCGACTGCCGTCACCGCGCATGTTGGTGACTTCAACCACATAGGTTTCGCCACGATTGAGGGTTTCCCAGACCGGCTCAAGGTGGTCGGCCGGCAGGTCGGGATTGAGCAGCTCGATGGGCTGGCCGACGATCTCCTCGCGGGTACGGCCATAGGCGCGGACCCCTGCGCTGTTGACGTCCAGTACCACGCCGGTAGCGCTGAGGATGCTGACCGGGTCGGGCACTGCGTTGAACAGGGCGGCGTAGCGACGTTGTGCCAGCCTTCGCTCGGCCATGGCCTCGGTCAAGGCTGAACGGGCAGCAAGCAGGGCCTGTTGCAGGCTGATCGGCAGCGGTTGCTGAAGTGCATTGTCCAGTCCAGCCAGCGCGTCGACATGCGCGGCGCGGTGATCGCCGTCGTCAGATATCCCAAGCTGGCTGGTTCCGGTCATGACACTGTCAATGCCCTTCCTGTCTTGCTGCCTGTCTGCCGGCCCAGTCGTTCTGCGAGCCAGTTCCCCGTAGCGGCCAGCGCCGGCAGATCCACGCCGGTACGCATCCCAATGCCGTGCAGCATGTAAATAACATCTTCGCTGGCGACATTACCACTAGCACCGCGCGCATAGGGGCAGCCACCGGTGCCAGCCACGGCCGAATCCACCACCCGCACGCCTTCCTCCAGGCAGCTGGCGATATTGGCCAGCGCCTGCCCGTAGGTGTCGTGGAAATGCACGGCCAGGTCGGCGACCGGCAGTTCCGCGGCCACCGCCCGCAGCATCGCACGGGCCTTGAGCGGGGTGCCGACGCCGATCGTGTCGCCCAGGGATATTTCATAACAGCCCATGGCGTGCAGGCGAACAGCCACACGGACCACGTCGGCCAACGGCACTTCACCCTGGTAGGGGCAGCCCAATACCGTGGAGACATAGCCGCGCACCCGTACGCCATCGGCCTTGGAGCGGGCCAGGATGGGTTCAAAGCGCTGCAGCGACTCATCGATGCCGGCATTGGTATTGGTGCGGTTGAACTGTTCCGAGGCGGCAGTAAACACGGCAACCTCGGTGACACCTACCGCCAGGGCGCGCTCGTACCCCTGTTCATTGGGCACCAGTACCGGGTAGCTGACGCCTGGCTTGCGCTGGATGCCGGCAAACACCTCGGCGGCGTCGGCCAGCTGCGGCACCCATTTCGGGCTGACAAAGCTGGTGGCCTCGATGCTGCGCAGGCCGGTAGCCGAGAGCCGGTCGATCAATTCGATCTTGTCGGCAGTGGCGACCTGCTGCTTCTCATTCTGCAGGCCGTCACGCGGGCCTACTTCGACGATACGGACGAAATCATTCATGGAGCGGTCTTTGGCTGAAGGAGGGCGCAGGTTGGGCAGGAGCGCGGATTACTGCGCGGTCCAACGGGGAGGGCGCTTCTCAAGGAAGGCGGTCAGCCCTTCGCGACCTTCATCGGAGGCGCGCAGGGCGGCGATCAGGCCGGCATTGGCACGGTCCAGCCCATCGCGGTCGCCCAGCGCAGCATGGACCTCGCGGACCAGTACCTTGGCGGATGCGGCGGCAACCGGGCCGGCCTTACCCAGCAGGTTGAGCTGGGTCTGCACGGCGGCGTCCAAGGCATCGGCGGCTACGACCTGGTGGACCAGGCCGATCTGCTGCGCGGTAGTTGCGTCGAAATGCTCGCCGGTGGCGAACCAGCGCCGAGCCTGGCGCGGACCGATCGCTGCGATCACATAGGGCGAGATCACCGCGGGTAGCAGGCCGAGCCGGCTTTCGGTCAGGCCAAAGCGCGCGCCCTCGGCGGCGATGGCGATATCGCAGCAGGCGACCAGGCCAACGCCGCCACCAAAGGCTGCGCCCTGCACGCGGGCGATGGTCGGCTTGGGCAGCTCGTCCAGGGTGCGCATCAGCCGTGCCAGCGCCAGCGAGTCGATGCGGTTCTCTTCCTGGCTGGCGCTGGCCATGGAACGCATCCACTGCAGGTCGGCACCGGCCGAGAAGGAGGCGCCGGTACTTGCCAGTACCACGGCACGCACGGCCGGGTCGGCGCCCAGGCTGGACAGGGTCTCGGTCAGGGATTGGATCAGCGCCGCGTCGAAGGCGTTGTGCAGGTCCGGCCGGTTCATGGAAAGGGTCGCTACCGCGCCCTGCTGCTGCACGAGCAGTGCATCGCTCATTGGTAATGCCTGTTTGAACGGTAATCCCACGAATCATAGCGGTGCAGGGGTGGGACGCCATGACGCAGCGCGGCGATGCTAGAATTGATAACCATTCTTATCACCACTCCATAGGCGCTATTCAGTGACGTTGTCAGATTTGCCGCTGCATGCTTCAGCGCGCGTAGAAAGCGTTCAGGACCTGCATGCAAACGATGCAATCGCGCGCCGTCTGCGCGAGCTGGGTTTCGTGAACGGAGAGGAAGTCCGCTTGGTTGCGCGTGGTCCGGTCGGCGGTGAGCCGTTGCTGTTCCAGGTCGGGTTTACCCGTTTTGCGCTGCGTCGTAGCGAGGCCGCGCGCGTCCAGATCAGCGCCGAAGGAGCACAGCCATGAGTACCGCTATTGCCCGGTTGGCGTTGGTTGGCAACCCGAACAGCGGCAAGACCGCGCTGTTCAACCAGCTGACCGGCAGCCGCCAGAAGGTGGCCAACTACACCGGTGTCACCGTCGAGCGTAAGGAAGGCCGCATGCGCGGGCCGTCCGGGCAAGAGTACGCGGTGCTGGATCTACCGGGCGCCTACAGCCTGCACCCGGCCAGCCTGGACGAGGCCATCACTCGTGATCTTTGTCGGGGTTTCTACCCTGGCGAAGCTGCGCCGGATGCGCTGATCTGCGTGATCGACGCGACCAACCTGCGCCTGCACCTGCGCTTTGCGCTGGAAGTGCGCGAGCTCGGCAAGCCGATGGTGGTGGCGCTGAACATGGTCGATGCCGCGCGCAAGCGTGGCATCGAGATCGATGTACCTGCACTTGAGAAAGCCTTGGGCGTGCCGGTGGTGGAAACCGTCGCGGTGCGTCACAACGGCGCGCGCGCGCTGGTCGAGCGCATCGATACCCTGATGCCAAAGCTCGACGCCATGCCGGTGCATGCGGCCGAGCCCGGTGCTGATTACCACGCGCAGGTGCGCGACATCCTGGCTTCCGCCGTGCGCATGCCCGCGCCCACCGCCAAGGTGGACGATGCGCTGGACCGTTGGTTGCTGCACCCGGTTTTCGGTCTGCTGACCCTGGCTGTGGTGATGTTCCTGATCTTCCAGGCGGTGTATGCCTGGGCGACGCCATTGATGGATGGCATCGAGGCCGCCTTTGGCTGGCTGGGGCCGGTGGTGGCCGAGAAGCTGCCGGAAGGGCCGCTCAGCAGCCTGCTGGTGGACGGCATCATTGCCGGTGTCGGCGGCGTGCTGGTATTCCTGCCGCAGATCCTGATCCTGTTCGCCTTCATCCTGGCATTGGAGGAGTCGGGCTATCTGCCGCGCGCTGCCTTCCTGTTGGATCGGATGATGGCCTCGGCCGGTTTGTCCGGCCGCTCGTTCATCCCGCTGCTGTCGAGTTTCGCTTGCGCGGTGCCGGGCATCATGTCCACCCGCTCGATCCAGGACCCGCGTGATCGCCTGGCCACCATTCTGGTGGCGCCGCTGATGACCTGCTCGGCGCGCCTGCCGGTGTACGCCTTGCTGATTGGTGCCTTCATCCCGGCCAAGACTGTGTGGGGCGTGTTCAACCAGCAGGGGCTGGTGCTGTTTGCCCTGTATGTGGCCGGCATCCTCAGTGCATTGGTGATGTCGTGGACGATGAAGAAGTTCCGTCGTGACAAGAGCGAGCATCCCTTGATGCTGGAGCTGCCGTCCTACCGTCTACCCAATCCGCGCGACCTGCTGGTGGGTCTGTACGAGCGCGCGATGATCTTCCTCAAGCGCGTGGGCGGCATCATTCTGTCGCTGACCATCCTGTTGTGGTTCCTGCTGTCGTACCCGGGTGCACCCGAGAACGCGACCATGCCGGCCATCGATTACAGCTTCGCCGGCCAGATCGGCCATGCGATGGCGGTGATCTTCGCCCCGCTGGGTTTCAACTGGCAGATCTGTATTGCCTTGATCCCGGGCATGGGTGCGCGCGAAGTCGCGGTATCTTCGCTGGCCACCATCTATGCCTTGTCGGCAGCCGATGACGACGCTGCCATCCAGGCGCTGACCCCGGTGATCAGCGATGGCTGGACCTTGGCGACCGGCTTGTCGCTGATGGTCTGGTTCATCTACGCGCCGATGTGCATTTCCACCTTGGCCACGATCAAGCGCGAGACCAACTCGTGGAAGCAGATGGCCTTCGCCACGGTCTACCTGTTCGGCGCGGCCTATCTGGCGGCGTTCGTCACCTACCAGGTGGCGGTGGCACTGGGAGCCGGCTGATGGACAAGGGCCTGCTGCTGCAATACCTGATCATCGCCGTGGCGGTGCTGGTCAGTGCCTGGGTGGTGCTGAAGAAGCAGTTTCCGGGCGTATTGCGCAAGCTGCGCGGCGTGTTGGCGCTGTGGCTGGTGAAGCCGCAGCGCTCGCCGCGGCTGCAGGCCTGGGGACGACGTCTGGCGCCGCCGGCAGCCAGCGCTGCAGGGGCATGCGGTGGCTGCAACAGCTGCGGGCCAAGCGAGCCCAAGCAGCATTGAGCACTACCACAACGCCGGGGAAACCCGGCGTTGTTGCCTTTGCAGGCAGGAGCAATTGGATGGCGCGCGTTGCAGCGGTGTCCAGGCTCGGTAGAGGGGGAGCCCGGGTGCGCTGCGCTTACCAGGGCTACGGTTCTGGCTGCGCATCGCTGGGTCGTTCGGCCGGACCGCGGGGCTGGCAGTGGTGCAGGCAACCTTTGGATGCTCGCTGAAGGCTCGTGGCTGTACACTGCGTCGATTGCACGGAGCAAACAGGGGGGAAGACATGAAGTCATTGATTGGCGTTGTGCTGTTGGTCGTGGTGTTGGCTGCAGGTGGGTCGTTCTATCTGCGTGGTGGCAACAAGATCACCGAGTCCCAGGTGCGCGCGTTGTACCTGCGCGCCGACCAGGCGCTTGCGGCAGGCGACGACAAGCCGCTGTGCGAGATGTTGTCGAAAGACTATGTGCAGACCACGGTAACCAAGACCGAAACCCAGCAGGCCGAACAGCGCTATGACAGGGAGCAGTACTGCGCCTCCTTGGCTCAAAGCATGAGCCAGCTGCGCCAGTTCCGGGAAACCTTCGGTGGTCGCATGCCGCTGCGCTACGAGCAGAAGGTGAACAGCATCAGTATTGCCAGTGACGGTCGTTCGGCCGAGGTTGAGGTATCGGCCATTGTCGAAATGGCGGGCGTGCGCATGGTCAGCCGCGGCCGCGACACGGTGGAACGCAGCCGCTGGCGGACCTATATGACCGGCAGTCGTTCGATTACCCATGTCGGCAGGATGTAATCGCGCGCTGTGTGCTTGTGCGCTGGGCCGTTGAAGCGTTAGCGTGCCGGCATGAATACGACTCCAACCCGTTTGCTGATCCATGGCGCCTCCGGCCGCATGGGCCAAGCCCTGCTGCGCCTTGCGGCAGAAGATTCCTCGTTGCAGGTGGTCGCCGCGGTGGTGCGCAAACCGCCAATCCAGCGCGTGATCGACGGCATTCCGCATTTCGCCGCCAGCGAGCTGTCTGGTGCGCCTGCATTTGATGTGGCGATCGATTTCAGCCTCCCGGAGGGCTTTGACCCGGTGCTGGCACTATGCGTGGAACGCGGTGTGGGACTGGTATCGGGCACAACCGGCATCAGTGAGGTACAGCAGGCCGCTTTAGCTGCAGCCGCGAACAAGATCCCTCTGGTTTGGGCGACCAATTTCAGTCTCGGCGTGGCAGTGCTGGCCGAGCTGGTGGAGCGTGCCGCGGCAGCGTTGCCTGGCTGGGACTGCGACATCGTCGAGTCCCATCACGTGCACAAGAAGGACGCCCCTTCCGGTACCGCGTTGACACTGGGGGAGTCGGCCCAGCATGGCGGTGCGGAGCCGCGTTACGCCAGCCTGCGTGCAGGCGACATCATCGGCGAGCACTTCGTTCAGTTCACCGGACTTGGCGAGCGGGTGGAGCTGGTGCACCGGGCTACCAACCGGGACATTTTCGCGCGCGGGGCGCTGCACGCGGCCAAGCAACTGCGCCAGCGCAGTCCGGGGCAGTACCGGGTGCGGGATCTGGTTGGGACGTCCGGGCAGGCCTGAAACAGCTGAATGCGCGGCACTTTCCTTCCGGAACATGGCTTTTGTCGCCACTGAACAGCTGAAGAGAGGCGAACGGGGCGCTGGCGTTGGTGCCCCCATGCCTTTACAATTCCGGCTCGCCGAAACACGTTAGCCGGACCGGTTCCCAGACCGCCGTCCGCGCTTTTTTGCAACCGGTTTTTGACCGTGAACGCAGGCGTGGCTTCGGAGTCCCCCGGTAGCCAAAGTGAGATTCCCGTGACCCAAGCCGCAATTCTCGTGCTCGAAGACGGCACCGTATTCGAGGGCGAATCCGTAGGCGCGCCCGGCCTATCCGTGGGTGAGGTGGTGTTCAACACCGCCATGACCGGTTACCAGGAAATGCTGACCGATCCGTCCTACGCCCGGCAGATGATCACCCTGACGTATCCGCATATCGGCAACACCGGTATGAACGACCAGGACGATGAAGCCTCCAAGGTATGGGCATCGGGCCTGATCGTGCGCGATGTGCCGCGTCGCCCAAGCAACTGGCGCAACCAGGTGTCGCTGCAGGATTGGTTGATCCAGCGCGGCGTGGTGGCCATCTCCGGCATCGATACCCGCAAGCTGACCCGCATCCTGCGTGAGCGCGGCGCCCAGAACGCTGCGCTGATGGCTGGCCCCGACATCGATGTCGAGAAGGCGCTGGAAGCCGCGCGCAAGTTCCCCGGCCTGAAGGGCATGGATCTGGCCAAGGTGGTCAGCACCGACACGTCCTACGGTTGGACCGAAGGACAGCTGGACCTGGATCGCAACGAATTCGTGCGCGCCGAACCGAAGTTCAAGGTCGTGGCCTATGACTTCGGCGTCAAGACCAACATCCTGCGCATGCTGGCCGAGCGCGGTTGCGAGCTGACCGTGGTGCCGGCACAGACCCCGGCTGCCGAAGTGCTGGCGCTGAAGCCGGACGGTGTGTTCCTGTCCAATGGCCCGGGCGACCCGGAACCCTGCGATTACGCCATCAGTGCGATCAAGACCTTCGTCGAGCAGAAGATTCCGACCTTCGGTATCTGCCTCGGCCACCAGCTGCTCGGCCTGGCCGCAGGCGCCAAGACCATGAAGATGGGCCACGGCCACCACGGTGCCAACCACCCGGTGCAGGACATCGACGACGGCCGGGTGATGATCACCTCGCAGAACCACGGCTTCGCCATCGACGAAAGCGTGCTGCCTGCCAATGTGCGGGTCACCCACCGCTCGCTGTTCGACCAGACCATCCAGGGCATCGCGCTGACCGATGCGCCGGCGTTCTCCTTCCAGGGCCACCCGGAAGCCTCGCCGGGTCCGCGTGACGTGGCACCGTTGTTTGACCGCTTCATCACCCTGATGGAAGGGGCCAAGGCGTGAGCAAGGCGCGCTGGCTGATGTTGCCGGCGCTGCTGGTCACCTCGGTGGCCAGCGCGGCGCCAGTGACCGCGCAGGAGATCCGCGATCTGCTGCCGCTGACCGGCTTCGAGCGCATGGGCAATGACGCGGCCACGTCCATGTTGGCCAATGTCACGCTCTTCCAGCAGATTCCGGCAGCACAACGCGCGTGCCTGGCCACGCCGATCGGCGAGGTGCTGAATGAAGCACTGGTGGATCGCCTGGTCGCCAATCTTGGCAACGACGGGCAGCAGCACCTCAAGCGCTGGCAGGCGTTCTATTCAAGCCAGGGCGGCAAGCGCATGGTCGCGACCCAGCGCCAGATGATGTACGGCACCGCCTTGCCCGCCGAGTTCGAGGGCGAGCCCAGCGAGCTGGAGCGCAAGCAGGTAGGCGAGTTCATGGCCAGCGGCTCCTATGAAGCCTTGGGCGCCGTGCTTGCGGAGCTGGGCGAGATGCCCGATGGCCTGCCGCTGCGCATGAGCGAGCGCATCCAGAGCCAATGCGGTGTCACGATTGATCCAGAAGAGTTTTCCTGATCGACAGCGTGCGATCACTTCCCCCAGACACGCTGTACTGACTTAGAGAAGAAAATGCCAAAGCGCACCGACCTAAAAACCATCCTGATCATCGGCGCCGGCCCGATCGTCATCGGCCAAGCCTGTGAGTTCGACTACTCCGGCGCGCAGGCGTGCAAGGCGCTGCGTGACGAGGGTTACCGCGTGGTGTTGGTGAACTCCAACCCGGCCACGATCATGACCGACCCGGAGATGGCCGATGCCGTCTACATCGAGCCGATCAACTGGCAGACGGTCGAGAAGATCATCGACAAGGAGCGCCCCGACGCGCTGCTGCCGACCATGGGCGGCCAGACCGCGCTGAACTGCGCGCTGGACCTGGCTGACCACGGCGTGCTGGAGAAGTACAACGTCGAGCTGATCGGTGCCAAGCGCGAAGCCATCCGCATGGCCGAAGACCGCGAGCTGTTCCGCGTGGCGATGGGCGAGATCGGCCTGGAATGCCCGACCGCCGCCGTCGCCCACACGCTGGAAGAGGCGCTGGAAATCCAGACCCGCGTTGGCTACCCGACCATCATCCGTCCGTCCTTCACCCTCGGCGGCAGCGGTGGCGGCATCGCCTACAACCGCGAAGAGCTGATCGAGATCGTCGGCCGCGGCCTGGAACTGTCGCCGACCACCGAAGTGCTGGTCGAAGAATCGGTGCTGGGCTGGAAGGAATTCGAAATGGAAGTGGTCCGCGACACCGCGGACAACTGCATCATCGTCTGCTCGATCGAGAACCTTGATCCGATGGGCGTGCACACCGGTGACTCGATCACCGTGGCACCGGCACAGACCCTGACCGACAAGGAATACCAGCGCCTGCGCGATGCCTCCATCGCCGTGCTGCGCAAGATCGGCGTGGATACCGGCGGTTCGAACGTGCAGTTCGGCATCAGCCCGACCACCGGCCGCGTGGTGGTGATCGAGATGAATCCGCGCGTGTCGCGTTCCTCGGCACTGGCCTCCAAGGCCACCGGCTTCCCGATCGCCAAGGTCGCAGCCAAGCTGGCTGTCGGTTACACCCTGGACGAATTGAAGAACGAAATCACCGGCGGCCTGACCCCGGCCTCGTTCGAGCCGTCCATCGACTACGTCGTCACCAAGATTCCGCGCTTTGCCTTCGAGAAGTTCCCGGCCGCCGACGCGCGCCTGACCACCCAGATGAAGTCGGTGGGCGAGGTGATGGCGATGGGCCGCACCTTCAAGGAATCGCTGCAGAAGGCACTGCGTGGCCTGGAAACCGGCAAGGTCGGCCTCGACCCGACCGAGCTGGACCTGGGCAACGAAGACGACGTCGCCACCATGAAGCGCGAGCTCAAGGCCCCGGGCCCGGAGCGTCTGTTCTACGTCGGCGATGCCTTCCGTACCGGCATGAGCGTGGAAGAAATCTATGGCCTGTCGCACATCGACCCGTGGTTCCTCGACCAGATCGAAGAGATCATCGCTGACGAAAAGCAGGTCCATGCCGAAGGTATCGATTCGCTGAACGCAGCGCGCCTGCGCAAGCTCAAGCGCGCCGGTTTCTCCGATGCGCGCCTGGCGCAGCTGACCGGCACCAACGAAGCGGCCATCCGTGCACTGCGTCGCGCCCACAAGGTGCGTCCGGTCTACAAGCGCGTTGACTCCTGCGCCGGCGAGTTCGCCACCGGCACCGCCTACCTGTACTCGACCTACGAGGACGAGTGCGAGGCCGCGCCGAGCAACCGCGACAAGATCATGATCCTGGGCGGTGGCCCGAACCGCATCGGCCAGGGCATCGAGTTCGATTATTGCTGCGTGCACGCTGCGCTCGCCCTGCGCGAGGATGGTTTCGAAACCATCATGGTCAACTGCAACCCGGAAACCGTTTCGACCGATTACGACACCTCCGACCGCCTGTACTTCGAGCCGCTGACGCTGGAAGACGTGCTGGAGATCGTCGAGCTGGAGCAGCCCAAGGGCGTGATCGTGCAGTACGGCGGCCAGACCCCGCTGAAGCTTGCACGTGCGCTGGAAGCCAATGGCGTGCCGGTGATCGGCACCTCGCCGGACTCCATCGATCTGGCCGAAGACCGTGAGCGCTTCCAGCAGCTGGTCGAGAAGCTCGGCCTGAAGCAGCCGCCGAACCGCATCGCCCGCAACGACCAGGAAGCTCTGCTGCTGGCCCGCGAGATCGGCTACCCGCTGGTGGTGCGCCCGAGCTACGTGCTTGGCGGCCGTGCGATGGAAATCGTCTACAGCGAAGCCGACCTGGCCCGCTACGTGCGCGACGCGGTCAAGGTGTCCAACGATTCGCCGGTGCTGCTGGACCACTTCCTTGATGCGGCAGTCGAAGCCGACGTCGACATCATCTGCGACAAGGACGGCAAGGTCCTGATCGGCGGCGTGATGGAGCACATCGAAGAAGCCGGCGTGCACTCCGGTGACTCGTCCTGCTCGCTGCCGCCGTACTCGCTGTCGGCTGAAACCCAGGCCGAACTGCGTCGCCAGGTCACCGAGCTGGCCAAGGCACTGCAGGTCGTCGGCCTGATGAACACCCAGTTCGCGATCCAGTCCGATGCCGATGGCAACGACGTGATCTACCTGCTGGAAGTCAACCCGCGTGCCTCGCGCACCGTGCCGTTCGTGTCCAAGGCGACCGGCATGGCGCTGGCCAAGATCGCCGCCCGCTGCATGGCCGGCAAGACGCTTGCCGAGCAGGGCGCGACCAAGGAAATCGTGCCGGATTACTACTCGGTGAAGGAAGCGATCTTCCCGTTTGCCAAGTTCCAGGGCGTCGATCCGATCCTCGGGCCGGAGATGCGCTCCACCGGTGAGGTGATGGGTGTAGGCCGTACCTTCAGCGCAGCGTTCGCACGTGCGCAGGAAGCCGGCAGCATCAAGACCCCGCCGGTCGGCAAGGTCTTCATCTCGGTGCGCGACGCTGACAAGCAGCGCGTGATGCCGGCGGTGCAGGGTCTGGTCGAGCGCGGCTACTCGCTGGTTGCCACCCGTGGCACCGCCGCCTGGTTGCAGCAGCACGGCTATACCTGTGACGTCGTCAACAAGGTAGTTGAAGGCCGTCCGCACATCGTGGACAGCATCAAGAACGGCGAGATCGTCTACATCGTCAACACGACCGAAGGCCGTGCTGCGATCAACGACTCGTTCTCGATCCGCCGCGAGGCACTGCAGAACCGCATCACGTATTCCACCACCGTTGCTGGCGCCAAGGCGCTGGTGCAGTCGCTGGAGTTCCGTGGCACCGGTCCGGTGTTGTCGCTGCAGGAACTGCACAAGGAGCTGAATGCATGAGAGCCCCCATCACGATGAAAGGCGCCAAGCGCCTGCGTGACGAACTGGATCACCTGAAGTCGGAGAAGCGCCCCAAGGTCATCGCCGCCATCGCCGAAGCACGCGAGCACGGTGACCTGAAGGAGAACGCCGAGTACCACGCCGCACGCGAAGAGCAGGGCTTCATCGAAGGCCGCATCAAGCAGCTGGAAGGTGAACTGTCACATTCGGAAATCATCGACATCAGCAAGCTCAACGCTGGCAGCAAGGTGGTATTCGGTGCGACGGTGACCCTGGCTGACGTCGAGAGCGACGAAGAAAAGCGTTACCAGATCGTTGGTGACCTGGAAGCGGACATCAAGCTGGGCTTGATCGCCATTTCCTCGCCGGTGGCGCGTGCGCTGATCGGCAAGCACGAAGGCGACGCCATCGCCATCGACGCGCCGGCTGGCCAGCGCGAGTACGAAATCGTCAGCGTCGAATACCTCGACTGACGATGGCCAAAGCCACGCTGCTGCTGCCCGCGCGCAGCCGTTTTCCGGCAGGCGAACTGCCGGCGCAGGTGGCCATGGCCCTGGGCCGTGCCGAGCGCTCGCTCGGTACGGCCGGTGAATCGGCGCAGCTGCGCCGTCACTTCAGCGTGCAGCCGGCCGACTGGTCGGCTGCCGCCTTGACCCGCCAGACCGATGCCGGCGATGCCGCGGGCGGCTTCTGGCTGCGCGCCGATCCGGCCAATATCGTGCCGGACATGCAGGGTGCACGTCTGATGGCAGCTGCCGAGACGCTGCGCTTGGAGCAGGCTGACGTTGACGCCTTGTTACCCGCGCTGCAGCCGTTGTTCGCTGGTTTCGGCTACCAATTGGATGCACCGACGCCCTCGCGTTGGTACCTGCGCCTGCCGGCTGACACGCCGCTGCCCGAGTTTGCAGAACCGGATGTGGTGCTCGGCGACGATTTGTTCTCGCATCTGCCCAACGGAGAGAACGGACGCCGTTGGCGCGCTTTTATGACCGAAGCGCAGGTGGTCCTGCACCAGCATCCATGGAACGAACAACGGGTGGCCCAAGGCCAGCGCGCGGTCAATTCGTTGTGGTTCTGGGGCGCTGGCAGCCTGCCGGCATCGGTACATACCGCGCACGCCCAGGTGCGCAGCCGCGATGCCTTGGTGCAGGGCCTGGCCGCGATGGCCGGCGTGCGCCTGGGCGGCGAGCAGAGCGTGGATGCACTGGTCGATCTGCGCCAACTGCGTTCGCTGCAGCAACTCGCGCGGGATGCGATCACCCCCTTGCTCGATGCACTCAAGCGTGGCGAACTCAGCGAGTTGCAGCTGGACTTCGAAGATGGCACCGGCTATCGCATCACCCGCGGGCAGCGTTGGCTCCTGTGGAAGAAACCGATCATGACGCTTGTCGATGAGTGACAGTCTGAAGATCGTTCGGCGCGAGATGGTCGCGGTCGACGGCTGGAACGATGAAACCCTCCCGTTGCTGCGCCGCATCTATGCCGCGCGTGGTGCCACCACGCCAGAGCAGGCACAGCCGCGACTGGCGCAGTTGCATGCGCCCGAGCTGCTGGGCGGCATGCAGGCCGCCGTGCAGTTGCTTGCTGATGCCATCGCCAACGACAAGCGCATTCTTATAGTCGGTGATTTCGACTGCGACGGTGCCACTGCCTGCGCGGTAGGCGTGCGCGGACTGCGCATGCTGGGCGCACGCGACGTGGTGCATGCCGTGCCAAACCGGATGCTGCATGGCTACGGCTTGTCGCCGTCCCTGGTTGAAGAATTGGCTGGTTTGAAACCGGACCTGCTGGTCACGGTCGATCACGGCATCGCCTGTCATGCCGGCGTGCGCGCGGCAAAGGCCTTGGGCTGGCAGGTTCTGGTCACCGATCACCATCTTCCCGGTGAGCAGTTGCCGCCGGCCGATGCAATCGTCGATCCGAACGTGGACGGTGACGCATTCCCCAGCAAAGCACTGGCCGGTGTCGGCGTCATCTTCTATGTGTTGATGGCGCTGCGTCGTCACTTGCGTGAGCAATCCGCATTCGGGACGCAGGCCGAGCCTGACCTGCTGACGCTGCTGGACCTGGTCGCCGTCGGCACTGTCGCCGATCTGGTGGCGCTTGATGAAAATAATCGCGCCCTTGTTTCAGCAGGTTTGCGGCGACTGCGCGCCGGCAAGGCCAGCGTCGGCCTGCAGGCCTTGATCGAGGTGAGCGGACGTGACCCGCGCCGGCTCAGCGCCAGCGACATCGGTTACGCCGTTGCGCCACGGTTGAACGCTGCAGGGCGCCTGGAAGACATGGCGCTGGGTATCGAGCTGTTGCTGACCGAAGACCCGGCACAGGCGCGGCACATCGCCACGGTGCTGGAAGAGATCAACGCCGAGCGCCGCGCGGTACAGCAGATCATGACCGACGATGCCGAGCGTGCCGTCGCCCGCGCACTGCTGGATGACGCCATGCAACGCCCGGTTGCGGCCTGCCTGTTCGATGCCGAATGGCATCCGGGCGTGGTCGGTCTGGTCGCTTCAAAGATGAAGGATAGGCTGCATCGGCCGGTCATTGCGTTCGCCCCGGCCGAGCCCGGTGCTGATGCATTACGTGGTTCCGCGCGCTCGATCAGCGGCTTCCATATTCGTGACGCCTTGGCTGCAATGAACGCCAATCACCCAGGGTTGATGGAGAAGTTCGGCGGCCATGCGATGGCAGCGGGCCTCAGCTTGTCGTTGGCAAACCTGGAAGCGTTCAAGGCTGCGTTCGAGCAGCAGGTGCAGCACAGCCTGGATCCGGCGCTGCTGCAGCAGCAACTGCTCAGCGATGGCGAGCTGTCCCCCGTCGAGCTGGACTTCCAGCACGCTGAGGCGCTGCGATTGGCCGGTCCGTTTGGCCAGGGGTTTGCCGAACCATTGTTTGATGGCGCATTCGAAGTGCTTGAATGGCGGGTGCTGAAAGAACGTCATCTAAAGCTGGTGTTGCGCCAGTCGGGCAGTGCCGCGCGGATCAATGCCATTTACTTCAATGGCTGGAATGGCGCGGCACCTGCGCAACAGGTGCAGATCGCCTACCGTCTGGTGAGTGATGACTATCGCGGTGGCAAGGCGATCCAGTTGATCGTCGAGCACTGCGCATCTGTCTGATTCCGGCGCGAGGTAGTGTGTTCGGCTGAACGTCGTGCCCGCACAATGCCGCTACGAGAGGTTGATCGAGGGGCCTCGCCAGGATCCGGGCGTTCCAGTGCAATGCGCGTATCCATGCATTGCTGGTTCCAACTCCAGCGGGGCATGAAGAAAGGCAGGCGTCGGCGCATGCTTCATTCGCGCAGCGGGAGATTGATATGGCTGCTGCCATACCAGCGTATCTCCAAGGGCGTACCCGCATCAGCCAGTGTTTCATCGCTGGGGTCCTTGCCGGTGCCGAGATTGAGCTGCCGATCCGGTTGCTTGATGACTCCAAGGGTGATGACCAGACGGCTGCCTGCAGCGAGCTTGCGGCCCAGCAAACGGGTGTCGGTCAAGCGCACGCTATGCCGTTGTGCGGGTGCGAGCAGCTGGCGCTGGCTGGGGTCGGCTGCATGGCTGAGCCGCTGCAGCCAGTAGGCAAGATCGAGATAGTCGCCATCGGCGGTGAGTTCGTAGATGGCGAGCGCGATGTCGGCGTCCTGTTTGTTGAGGCTGAAATCCAATGTGCCCGAGAACGCGCCGGCCAGCTCGGTGTCCTGTGCCAGCGGTTCGCTCAGGAAGACCAGGCCGGCATGGGTATCAAGCTCGCGGTTGATGACCTGCGTTGGCGGTTGCCATGCCGCGTCGCCGCGATCACGGAAATCGATGCGTTGCACACTACTGCGTGTGGGTGCTGGTTCGGCGGCGAGTCGATGGCCGCCGCTGGCGGGCAGCAGGTAGAAACGTTGTTGGCGTGTCGGCATTGCATCGAGTGATGCGGCGTGCCGCCACTGGTTGCTGCCCATGACCTGCCAGTTGACCCTGCCAGCCAGCAGCGCTGGTTTGGCTGCTGCTTTGAGTACGTGGTCGAACCACGCCAAGCGCAGTGCCTGCAGGTCCATGCGCGCCACCGGATCGGGCATATAGCCCTGCACCTGTTCGGGCACGCCGGTCTGCATGGTGAAGTGCTCGTAGGGACCGATGAGCAGCGTGTGATCGGCATCCGGGCGCTGCTTCAGATGCTCGCGGAAGTAGTGCAGGGCGCCAATCTGCGCGCCGTCGAAATAGCCGGTTGTCGCCAGCACCGGGATGCCGATGTCAGCGAACTCGCGCCCTTGGGGAATCAAGGCCTGCCAGTAAGCGTCGTAGGTGGGATGCTGCAACCAGCGCTCGAACCAGGGGTTTTCCGCGCCGTCCAGTGTCGGCAGGGCGCGATAGGCTTGCCCGCTGCGATACCAGCGACTGTTCAAGGCGTTCCATCGCCAGCTGTCGCCATAGGTCGCGTCGTCCAGCGAGGTGTTGTTCGTTGTGTAGAACGGCCAGGGATAGATGAAGTTGAGGAAAATTCCGCCTTCCATCGGCACGTCGATGCCGGGAGCGGTGGTTGCCGAGGTGGCGATGGCCTTGAGTGCGGGTGCACCTCGCTTGAGTGCTGCCCATTGGGTAAAACCGCTGTAGCTGCCGCCATACATGCCGACCTTGCCGTTGCTCCATGGTTGGGCAGCGGCCCAGGCAATCACCGCTGCGGCATCGCTGCCATCGTGCTCATACGGACGGATCGGATCAGGGCTGCGACCCTTGCCGCGGCTGTAGGCAACCACGCTGGCATAGCCGTGTGCAGCCATCGTCTTGGCATCGGACCAGGCCCAGTCGTCATTTGCATAGATGGTGAAAGTCAGCAGCACCGGCAGTCGGCGGGCCTTGGCTGGATGCACGGAGATGGCGGAGATGCATGCACCATCGGGCGTGGTGATGCTGATGTTGCGGTCAATGCTGTAACGCCGTGCGTCATCTTCACTGATCGCCTGCGGAACCAGCGGCAGAAAGTCCGCGTATGCGGCATGCACCTGCCATGCACGCAGCAGGGCGGTGGCTTGCTCGTCGTTCAGTGCCGTGACACTGTCGGTGGCGTCGATCAGCCTGTCCCGCTGTTCGCGCAGGCGTTGCAGGTTGCTGTCGAAAGCGAATTCGGCCTTCAGGGCGGTCGGGTCATCGAGCTGCTGGAAGTGGTCTGCAAAACTGCGCTTCCATGCGTCTGCGAAACTGATTCGTTGCGTTTGCTGCAGCTGTTTGGCGCTCGCGTAGATCTCGTACTGGAGATACAACGGTGGCTGCTGGGGTGGATCGCCGCGCAATGCGCGCAGCTTGTGAATGCTTTCGATCGCCTGTGGGTACTGGCCTGCGACTATCTGCAGTCGGAAACGGGTATCCAGCAGCTGCTGTCCGTCGCCGTGGGGCAGGCGGTTCAAGGTAAGCCTTGCAAGCCCGGGCATGGTGGCATCTACATCGGCGGGCTGAGGCCGCGCCGACGCGGGGGGCGACATGGCAAGGGCCGAGGCACTTCCCGCGCCGAGCAACAGTAATAGGGCAAGCAAGCCACGCATGGCAAGACCATCGGTTTGATCGTTGGTCTTCAATAGCACATCGCATGGATGCGCGTAACGGCAGGTCTGTGCCGGTCGCAGGCTTGCAACAAGCGGGCGATGCCGGGTTTGGGTGCGTTGCGGCAGCCCGGCTCATGGCAGGCACGAACCCGTTGGACTTCAGTGCGGAAAGCACAAAGGGCAGGCCACAGGCCTGCCCTTTGCATTCACGACCAAAGGCGTTCGGTCAGCCGAGGATGCCCGGCAGATCCAGTCCCTTTTCCTTGGCGCAGTCGATGGCGATGTCGTAGCCGGCATCGGCATGGCGCATCACGCCGGTACCGGGGTCGTTCCACAGCACGCGTGCGATGCGCTGGTCGGCGGCCTCGCTGCCGTCGCAGACGATGACCACGCCGGAGTGCTGCGAGTAACCCATGCCGACGCCGCCGCCGTGGTGCAGGCTTACCCAGGTGGCGCCGCCGGCGACATTGAGCATGGCGTTCAGCAGTGGCCAATCGGAGACCGCATCCGAGCCGTCCTTCATCGATTCTGTTTCGCGGTTTGGAGACGCGACGCTGCCGCTGTCCAGATGATCGCGGCCAATCACCACCGGTGCGCTGAGTTCACCGTTACGTACCATTTCGTTGAAGGCCAGGCCGAGCTTGTGGCGCAGGCCAAGGCCAACCCAGCAAATGCGCGCTGGCAGGCCCTGGAAACTGATGCGCTCACGCGCCATGTCCAGCCAACGGTGCAGGTTGGGATCGTCGGCGATGATCTCCTTGACCTTGGCGTCGGTCTTGTAGATGTCCTCCGGGTCGCCGCTCAGCGCCACCCAACGGAACGGGCCGATGCCACGGCAGAACAGCGGGCGTACATAGGCCGGTACGAAACCAGGGAAATCGAAGGCATTCTGCAAGCCTTCGTCGAAGGCCATCTGGCGGATGTTGTTGCCGTAATCGACAGTCGGTATGCCAGCAGCGTGGAAGGCAAGCATGGCTTCAACGTGCACGCGCATCGCTGCCTTGGCGGCATCGCGGACCTTTTCCGGATTGGCCTGCTGTTCGGCCAGCCATTGCTCCACGCTCCAGCCGATCGGCAGGTAGCCGTGTACCGGGTCGTGGGCGCTGGTCTGGTCGGTGACGCAGTCCGGACGTACGCCGCGGCGTACCAGTTCCGGCAGGATCTCGGCGGCGTTACCAAGCAGGGCAATCGACTTGGCTTCACCGCTCGCCGTGTACTTGGCGATGCGTGCCAAGGCGTCGTCGATGTCGCTGGCCTGTTCGTCGACGTAACGGGTGCGCAGGCGGAAGTCGATGCTGCTCTGGCGGCATTCGATGGTCAGGCTGCTGGCACCGGCCAGCGAAGCAGCCAGCGGCTGTGCGCCGCCCATGCCGCCGAGACCAGCAGTGAGGATCCACTTGCCGCTCAGGCTGCCACCGTAGTGCTGGCGGCCCATTTCCACGAAGGTTTCGTAGGTGCCCTGGACGATGCCCTGGCTGCCGATGTAGATCCAACTGCCGGCGGTCATCTGCCCGTACATCATCAAGCCCTTCTTATCGAGCTCGTTGAAGTGCTCCCAGTTGGCCCAATGCGGCACCAGGTTGGAGTTGGCGATCAGCACGCGCGGTGCATCCGGGTGGGTGGGGAACACGCCGACCGGCTTGCCGGATTGCACCAGCAGGGTCTGGTTGTCGTCCAGGCGCTTCAAGGTTTCCAGAATCTTGTCGTAACTTTCCCAATCACGTGCGGCGCGGCCGATACCACCGTAGACGACCAGCGAGGTCGGGTCTTCGGCGACTTCGGCATCGAGGTTGTTCTGCAGCATGCGGAACGGCGCTTCGGTCTGCCAGGACTTGCAGTTGAGCGTATCGCCGCGAGGTGCGCGCGGGTTGCGGGAGGGGTCGTGACGGGTCATGCATTTCTCCTGGTAGCAAATTCCAGACAAGCGCCAAGCACTTGCTGCAAGGTGTTGCGGACGGGGCTTGCGTGTTCGGGGTCGTAGGGCGTGGGCCAGCTGTGCTCGTCCACGTCCTCGGGTGCGGGTTCGTGCATATAGCCGCGGCAGCCCAGTTCCATCTGCAGGGTGTGCACGCCGTTGGCGGTATTGCTGTAGTGGCGGGTGATCCAGCCTCCCTTGAAGCGGCCGTTGCGCACGTGGCTCATGCCGCTCATGGCGCACAGGTTCTCGACCACGTCGGTCAGCGCGTTGTCGCAGGAGGTATCCGGCGCGCCGCTGGGGCCAGCGCTGCCGATATTGAACTGCGGCAGTTCGCCATCGAACAGATGCGGAATCAGGGAACGGATCGAGTGCGCGTCGTAGACGACCACGGTTTCATGCTGCGCGCGCAAGCGGGCGATCTCGCCGGCCAGTGCAGCGTGGTAGGGATCGAACCAGGTTTCGCGCCGATACTGGATTTCCGCCTCGTCTGGTTCGTGGCCGGCGCGGTATAGCGGCTGGTTGTCGAAGGTGGTGAGCGGACACAGGCCGGTGGTGTTCTGCCCTGGGTACAGGGATGCACCGGATGGGTCGCGATTGACGTCGATCAGCGAGCGCGAGATGGCGGTGCGTACCGTTGTCGCGCCCATTGCCTTGGCGAAGGCATACAGCTCGTGCACCCACCAGTCGGCGTCACGGCGGGCCAGCCACGGTGACACGAAGTGGCCAACGCGCGAGGCAGGAAGCTCGGTGCCGGTATGCGGGAAGCTGACGATCAGTGGAGCGTGACCGTGGTGGATCTGCAGCCAGTCAGTGGCGTTCGTCATGGGGATTCCTGGGGCAGGGGGGCAATGTTCTTCCCTCGCTGGCGGGGGAAGATGCGCGAAGGGCAGAAGGGGGGGCGCTTTACACGGTGAAGGTCGAAAGCTCCCCTCTTCCGGCGCTTTGCGCCCCCCCCGCCTTCGCGGGGGCAGGCTCTTCTTCCCGCAAGCGGGAGAAGGGATTGCATCGTGGCTTGCGGTGAACTGTGCTTGGTCTGGAAGATTGCAGCGCTGCTCGCTGTCGCCTCTCCCGCAAGCGGGAGAGGATGCCCGGAGGGCAGGTGAGGGCGCTCTTCGCGATAAAGCCCCAACGCTAGCCGGCAGCTCTGCATACGCTTCAATCAGGCCTTGTCAGTCACATCAACACCCGGCAACTGCACACCCAAGCCAGCCGTCAACGCGCCCGCACGCACCAATGCAGTCGCAGCAATCATGTCCGGATGGAAGTAACGATCGTCCACCAAAGTCGGTACCTGCGCGCGCAAGGTCGAACGCACCTGCTCCAGCGCTGAACTCGAACGCAGCGGCGCATGGAAATCACAGCCCTGGCCGGCAGCAAGCAGTTCAATACCGATCACATTGGCAGCATTCTCAGCCATGGCGATCAAACGACGCGCACCGTGCGCAGCCATCGAGACATGATCTTCCTGGTTGGCCGAGGTCGGGATCGAGTCGACGCTGGCCGGATAGGCGCGCTGCTTGTTTTCCGACACCAGTGCTGCCGCGGTGACTTGGGGGATCATGAAGCCGGAGTTCAGGCCTGGCTTTGGGGTCAGGAAGGCCGGCAGGCCGGACAGCGCCGGGTCCACCAGCATGGCAGTGCGGCGCTCGCTGATCGAGCCGATCTCGCAGACCGCCATCGCCAGCATGTCCGCTGCGAATGCCACCGGCTCGGCGTGGAAGTTGCCGCCGCTCAGTGCTTCACCGGTGTCGGTGAACACCAGCGGGTTGTCGGAGACGCCATTCGCCTCGATTTCCAGGGTGGTGGCGGCCTGGCGCATCACGTCCAGTGCGGCGCCCATCACCTGCGGCTGGCAGCGCAGGCAGTAAGGGTCCTGCACGCGCACGTCATTGTCGCGATGCGATTCGCGGATTGCCGAGCCCTGCATCAACTCGCGCAGCACCGCGGCGGTGGCGATCTGCCCGCGCTGGCCACGAATGCTGTGGATGCGCGGATCAAACGGGGTATCCGAGCCCTTGGCGGCTTCCACCGACAACGCACCGGTAATCAGTGCGGCGTGGAAAACCACTTCGATCTCGAACAGACCGGCCAGTGCATAAGCGGTCGAGTACTGGGTGCCATTGAGCAGCGCCAGGCCTTCCTTCGCGCCCAGCACCAACGGCTGCAGGCCGGCCTGCGCGAAGGCAGCTTCGGCCGACATCCGCACGCCGCCGACAAAGGCTTCACCAACACCAATCATCACGCTGGCCAGATGTGACAGCGGCGCGAGGTCGCCGGACGCGCCAACCGAGCCCTGGCAGGGCACCACCGGCACCACATCCTTCTGCAACATTGCTTCCAGCAGCGCCAGCGTCTGCGGGCGAATACCCGATGCGCCTTGCGCGAGGCTGGTCAGCTTCAGCGCCATCATCAGCCGGACCACGTTGGCGGGCATCGGCTCGCCTACACCGGCGGCATGCGACAACACGATATTGCGCTGCAGGGTTTCCAGGTCCTCGCGCTCGATGCGGACACTGGCCAGCTTGCCGAAGCCGGTATTGATGCCATAGACCGGCTCGCCCTTGGCGACGATGGCATCCACCACCTGTGCGCTGCGCAGTACCGCGGCTTGGGCCGATGCATCCAGGCGCACGTTGGCGCCGCGATAGATCTGCCGCCATTGCGCCAACGGAACGTGGCCGGGGAGGAGGGTCAAGGTAGTGCTCATGCGTGCTCCAGCAGTGCGAGGTTCAAAGTGCGAGATTGAAGCGGGGGACGTTCAAACGGTTTGCCCGCGCCAGACGCGGGCATGCAAGGGGTTGAAGCCGATCCGGTAGACCAGGTCGGCGGGTGCCTCGATGTTCCAGATGGCCAGATCGCAGTCCATGCCGTTCATCAGCTTGCCGATGCGGTTGCCGCGGCCAAGGGCACGCGCGGCTTCGCGGGTGAAGCCGGCGATGCACTCGGCTACGGTCATGCGGAACAAGGTGGCGCCCATGTTCATCGTCAGCAGCGGACTGGTCAGCGGCGAGGTGCCCGGGTTGCTGTCGGTGGCCAGCGCCATCGGCACGCCTGCATCACGCAGGCCCTGGATGGGGGGCAACACGGTCTCGCGGGTGAAGTAGTAGGCGCCGGGGAGCAGCACGGCGACCGTGCCCGAGGCGCGCATCGCGGCAATCCCTGCTTCATCCAGGTGTTCGATGTGGTCCGCGGACAGCGCGCCATTGTGTGCGGCCAATTCCGCACCGTGCTGGTTGGACAGCTGCTCTGCATGGATCTTGATTGCCAGCCCATGCTGTTTGGCGGCGTCGAAAACCTGCTGCGCCTGCGCAGGCGAAAAGGCGATGTTCTCGCAGAAAATGTCGACGGCATCGGCCAGCCCCTCCGCGGCGATTGCCGGAATCATCACGGCGCAGACTTCGTTGATGTAAGCCTGTGCCTCATAGCCTGGCGGCACGGCATGTGCACCAAGAAAGGTCGGTGCGATCTCCACCTTGCGCAGCAGGCCCAGTTCGCGCGCAACGCGTAGCTGCTTGCGTTCGTCGGCCAGGGTCAGGCCGTAGCCGGATTTGATCTCGATGGTGGTGATGCCTTCGGCCAGCATCGCATCCAGGCGGGGCAGGCTGGCCTCGATCAAGGCCGCGTCATCGGCGTTGCGGGTCGCGCTGACGGTGGAAACGATGCCGCCACCGGCCTTGGCAATCTGTGCGTAGGTCACGCCCTGCAGGCGCTGCTCGAACTCGCCTGCGCGGTTGCCGGCATAGACCAGGTGGGTATGGCAGTCGATCAGGCCGGGGCTGATCCAGCGGCCATTGCAGTCGATGCGGTTATCGGCTTCAAATGCAGGGGCATCTGTTGCTGGCCCGACATGCAGGATGCGGCCATCGCGGGCGGCGACAACACCGTCGCGGATGTTGCCCAGTCCGCCCGAGGCGTCGTCCAGGGTCATCAGGTTGGCGTTGTGCCATAGCGTGTCGCAGCGCATTGTCCCTCTCCGTGCCTATTTGTATATACAATAACGGCGACCATCGGAGAGTGTCCAGTGACAACGATCAAGCCAGCCCCAACGGTTCGTTTCCACGCCGCCCACGCCTTGTTGCCGCAGGGCTGGGCGCAGGATGTGCGTATCGACAGCGTTGCCGGGCGCATCACCGCGGTGGTTGCCGGCGAAGCCTGGGACGGCCAGTCGCAGCGTCTGGACGTGGTGGTGCCGGGCCTGGGCAACCTGCACAGTCATGCCTTCCAACGGGCGATGGCCGGGCTTACCGAGGTTGGTGGGCGCTCCGGCGACAGCTTCTGGAGCTGGCGCGAGTTGATGTACCGGTTCCTGGACCGGCTGGACCCGGAGACCTTCCAGGCCATTGCCGCGCAGGCCTACATGGAGATGCTGGAAAGCGGCTTCACCCGCGTCGGCGAGTTCCACTATCTGCACCACACCGAAAACGGCAGCCGTTACGCCGACCATGCAGAAATGTCGGTACGGGTTGCGGCGGCGGCGGATGAAACCGGTCTGGGCCTGACCCTGCTGCCGGTGTTCTACGCGCACAGCGACTTTGGCGGAGCCGCGCCAACCCCGGCGCAGCGGCGCTTCCTGCACGACATCGATGGTTTTGCGGACCTGCTTGAAGGCTGCAAACGTGCCCTGGCAGACACGCCCGATGCGGTGCTGGGGCTGGCCCCACACAGCCTGCGTGCCAGCACACCGGAAGAATTGCAGGCGTTGGTTGCATTGGCACCGGGCCCGATCCATATCCATATCGCCGAGCAGACCCGCGAAGTCGATGCCTGCCTGGCCTGGAGCGGCCAGCGACCGGTCGAATGGCTGTATGCAAATGCAGCTGTCGATGCGCGCTGGTGTCTGGTGCACGCTACCCACGTCAACGACAGGGAAGTGCAGTTGATGGCGGACAGTGGCGCGGTGGTCGGCCTGTGCCCGATCACCGAGGCGAATCTGGGCGACGGCCTGTTCCCGATGCGCGAGTTCGTGCGGACCGGCGGTCGTTTCGGCGTCGGTTCCGATTCCAATGTATTGATCGATGCGGCCGAGGAGCTGCGTCTGCTCGAGTATGGCCAGCGCCTGCAGCTACGGGGCCGAAATGTACTTTCGCCGGGCGATCTGTCCAGTGGCCGCTGGCTCTATCAGCAGGCGGGCGAGGGTGGCGCACAGGCGTTGGGTGTACAGGCGGGGTTGAGTGTGGGCGCTGCTGCTGATCTGCTGGAACTGGATGCCCGGCATCCGGCCCTGCTCAATCGCAGCGGTGACGCCTTGCTTGACAGCTGGCTGTTCGCCGCACGTAATGGCGCCCTTCGCAGCGTCTGGCGCAACGGTCGGGCCTTGGTCCGCGATGGTCGCCACGTGAACCGCGATGCGATCAGCGCGCGTTACCGAGCCGCGCTTGCGCGGATACTGGGCTAAGGTCGGTTATCGGCCAGACACCGTCTCTTTCAGGAAACCCGAGTGAAGGGCAAGAAAGCTCCCACCCTCAATCACCGCATCCGCAGTGACATCGAAGGCCGCATCCTCAGCGGCGAATGGGAGCCGGGCTTCCGTATTCCGTTCGAACACGAGTTGATGGAACAGTACGGTTGCTCGCGGATGACGGTGAACAAGGTCCTCACCGCGCTGGCCGAGAGCGGCATGATCGAGCGCCGCCGACGCGCCGGCTCGTTCGTGGCGCGGCAGCCACCGCATCTGGAGCAGGTCGCGCTTGAGATTCCCGACATCGAGGTGGCGGTCACCGACCGCGGCCACGAATACGGTTTCCAGCTGCTGGAGCGCGCGCACCGCAAGGCCAGGGAAACCTCGGCCGAAGAGCTGCAACTGGTAGGTGACGGCAAGTTGCTGGCGATGCGCTGCCTGCACCTGGCCGACGGCAAGCCGCTGGCGTTGGAGCGCCGGCTGATCAATCCCGAAGCGGTGCCGGAAACCTTGAAGGTGGATTTCTCCATCCATGCGCCGGGCAGCTGGCTGCTGCAGAACGTGTCATGGACGCGCGGCCAGCATCGCATCAGCGCGGTGGCCGCGACCGCTGACGAAGCCGCATTGCTGAAGGTTGCGGTGGGCACGGCTTGCTTGGTCATCGACCGCCAGACCTGGCGTGGCGAACTGCCCATCACCTGGGTGCGGCAGATGTTCCTCGGCGATGCCTACGACCTCATTGCCCGCTTCGCGCCTGGCGCACGCTGATTCCAGGCGTTTGATTCAATCCGTCCGATTCAATCCGTCCGATTCAATCTCCAGCCAAGCCAATGGCCTGGCTGGAAGCTGCTGACTCTCAGATGGTGCTGCACTGCCGCCAGCGCACCGGCTCATCCACGCCGGGACGCGGGTTGAGCTGCACGCGGGTGGTGCGCAGCGCCGGGTAGCGCTGCAGCTGCTGGCAGATCAGCGGCCACACCTGGGCGTCATCGCCACTGCGTTCCACCGACAGGGTGGAGCGGGTCAACCAGATGCCGCTGACCACGCCGGAAGTGCCGGCCAGGGCTTTTGAAACGGATTGCTGGTAGCGCAGCAAGGTGGCGGCGTCCGGGTCCTGCACAAGGTCGCCCGGGTGGGGGGCGCTCGCTGCGGCGGCGGCAGGCTTGGCTTTGCTGGGCTCAGCGGCAGGCTCGGCTGCAGCTGGTGCTGGAGCTGCCGGTTCGGCAGTTGGTTCGGCGACAACCTGCGGTGCCGTGTCGATCGGTGCGGCTGCTGGGGAATCTCCTTGCATGGTCATGTAGCCCATGCCGGCCAGCAGGCCCAGGGTGGCTGCCGCCAATCCGGCAATGCCTGTGTGGCGGACCGCTTCGCGGCGGGCGATGCCAGTGACTGTCTCGTGCGCTTCGGTGGGCATATAGGGCTTGAGCAGCTCCCACAACTGGCGCGCATCGATGATTTCGATCGAGTGCTTTTCCGCCTCGGCCAGACCGTCGCGCTCAACGTGACCTTCGGTGATCAGCAGGCCGCCAGCGGCGCCGGTCAGGCTGATGGCCGAGGCAAGCTCATGGATGGCAGTCGCATCGAAGCGGTAGGCGCGGCCGTGCTTGCACGACACCAGCCAGCGCTGGCCGCCGCGCTGCAGCAGGAAATCGCTGCTGGTGCCGCGGTCGTTTTCATCGTCGTCGGTCAGCGGGTGCAGGTCGCGCTGCTCGGCCATGGCCTGGTGCACGATGCGGGAAAACTCGCGCCAGCGCATGCCAGCCAATGCGGCCAGGCCATGCTGGCGCTCGGTTTGACGGCGGGCGACCAACCAGAGGTATGCAGAAGCCAGGCCCCACAAGAGCAACGCAAGCAACAGGGCCAGAATCCACGAAAACATCGACATACCTGAAAGCCTATAGATGGCGCCCAGTCTATCTTCCCTGACGACCGTAAGAGCAGGCTGACTTCGCCTTTTTGAACTGCGCCCGTGAATTAATCCGCAGGCGTTGTCGCCGGCCAGTAATGGCTGTCGGGTAGCGCCCGCGCGCCAAAGATGGCCTGACCGACCCGGACCACGCTTGCACCTTCCTCGATGGCGATCTCGAAGTCCCCCGACATGCCCATCGACAGCTCATCCAGCCCGATGTGGGCAGGTGCGTGCTGGCGCAGCTGATCGCGCAGCTCACGCAGACGAACGAAGCAGGCCCGGACCTGCACCGGCTCGGCGGAGAACAGGGCCAGGGTCATCAGGCCACGGACCCGCAACGCGCCGGAGCGCGGCAGGGCCTGCAGGAAACCGGCGACCGCTTCGGGTGCCAGCCCGTACTTGCTGGCCTCGTTGGAGCTGTTCACCTGCACGAACACGTCCAGCGAGCGGCCTTCGGCCTGCAGCCGACGTTCAAGGGTTTCGGCCAGACGCAGGCTGTCCAGGGCCTGGAATTCGTCGGCGAAACGCGCCACCAGCTTGGCCTTGTTGGTCTGCAGGTGGCCGATCACCGACCAGCGCAGGTCGCCCAGATCCTGCATGGCCTCCCACTTGTGGTGGGCCTCCTGCACCTTGTTCTCGCCCAGCACGCGGCAACCGGCCTGATAGGCCAGGCGGATATGGGCTTCGTCGATGGTCTTGCTGACCGGCAGCAGTCGCACGCTGGCGGGGGCGCGGCCGGCGCGCTGGCAGGCAGCGGCGATGCGTTCGTTGACCAGTGCCAGGTTGTGGCGGAAATCGTCCACGGTTTCGGCACGCGGATACTGGCCGTGCATGGCGTGTCGGGTCTGGGTGCCGGGATCAGGATCCGGGTACGGGGTGTGCATGCGTGTCTCCAGCGTTTGCGGCCGCCGTCTGCTGCTTGCGTGAGCGGCGCGGTAAACAGCGGATTATCGCTCGCTGGCGGGTTCGAAACCCGGATTTCGGCCGCCTGGGCAAATCGCAGGCATGAAAAACCCGCCATCCGATGCCGTGAGGGGAGGGAGACTTACGGCGCGGTACTGCTGGCGGGTGATTGATTCTTGCTCAACCAATGCTGCTTTGCAACATCATTGATCTTCAGCGTGCTGCCCGTCGTGCGCGGCGCGGCTCTCGGCCCGGGTAAGGCGGCGGTTGAGGGCGTCCAGGCGGTCGTTCAGCGCCTCGATGTCCGAGCGCGAGGGGATGTCCATGCGTCGTAGCACGTTGTGGACCTGGTCTTCAAACGACTTTTCGACCTTGTCCCAGGTGCCGGCGGCGCGCTCGCGGGCCTGGCCCAGGGTGTTCTCCACGGTGTCGCGCAGGCTTTCGCCTTTGCGCGACTGCTCGCGGGAACGGGCTTCGCTGTCCTGGCCTTCCTTGACCAGGGTGTCGAACAGTTTGCTGCCCTCGGCCTGCGCACGCGACAGCGCGCCCAGGCCTGCCAGCCATACCTGCTGGGCCGACTCGGTCACCTTCCTGGTCAAGCGCTCGGCCTGGCCTTGCGCGCCAGTGGTGTCGTCTTCGTCTTCCGGGCGTTGCTCGTAGGTGGTCATGACGATGCTCCTGTGCGGGGTTGAAGAGTTCAGCTACACCGTAACGGCTTGGCGGCTCGAGTTGTGTGACGGTACCCGCTCAGCCGAGCTTGTCGGTCAGCACGCGTTGAATTTCGGACTCCACCATGCCTTTCATTGCCGACAGCAGGAAGCCAAGCTCGGCCTTGACCCGTACCGCACCCGGCAGCAGCTCGATGGCACCGTCCACGCCGGAACGGTTGAAGTGCAGCACCGGGCCGTCCCAGCGGGTGGCCACGTCGAAGCGCTCCTGCAGTTTCTCCGCGACTTCTGCGATGGCGGTGCGGGCCTTGTCATCGGACAGGGAATGGGCGTGCTGGATATCAATGGTGGACATGGCGTATGGCCTGGACTGCTGTTTGTAAGAAAGATGCGCCATTGTGCGGACCGACGCGGCGTAGTCCAAGCCTTGCGTACATCTTCTGCATGACCGGATGACCTGCTAGTCTGCTGCCGGTGCGCACTCTGCAAGTCCATTTCAGTAATCGTCAGCAGCCGGATCAGTCATTGATGCCGGGTGTCCAGCGCATTGTGCGCCACGCCTCGGGTCAAGTCCGCTTGGGCGACGGCAGTGTTGGCCCATTGCTGTTGGCGCAGTTCTGTACCGATCAGCGCGGGGTCTGGTTGCAGGTTGCCAATGGCGGCCGCGGCATCCATGTCAACGGCCGTCCGGTGCGGCGCATGGCGCTGTTGCGCGCAGGTGATTCGGTATATGCCGACGGCGCGGAAATGCTGCTGCGTGGCGACTGCGAGCAGGTGGCGCATCCCCCTGAAGCCCCGACTGATGCTGGCGACGACCTGCGGGTGCTGTTGCGCGGGGTAGGTGGCCGCCATCACGGCCGCAGCTTTACCCTGGACACGCCGCGCGTCATCGGCAGTGATCCGGCCAGCGACATTCTCATCGACGACCCGGCCTTCGCCGCGCGTCATGCCCGTTTCGAGCGGCACGGTGACAAGGTTCTGCTGCGCGATCTGGGCTCGGCCGACGGCAGCCTGGTCAATGGCGTGATCACCCGCCATTGCTGGCTACAGGCCGGCGACCAGGTGGTGTTCGAGGGCAACCACCGCTTTGTGCTGGAGGTCCCGCTGGGCCCGGCCTCGCCCAGTGTGGCGTTCCCGCCGGAGGAGGATGACGAGCCGGTTGCACTCAAGCCATCGACGCCGGTACCGGCCAAGCCCAGGCTGCCGCGGCGTTGGCCGTGGCTGCTGCTCAGTGCCTTGCTGCTGGGTGCGGCGATCAGCGGCTTGTTGCTGTTCGGGGCACGCTGAGCGCCGGTTCCGGTGGCGTTGTCCCGCCGCATGGGCAGCGCTGAAACAGCGGCCCGGAATGGGTGCAGATGCAACCTTTTCCGGATGGCCCAAGGCTGTTGCGCTGCGGCATACTAGGCGTTCTGCTCAACAGGTGTGACATGACGCGCGCATTCAATTTCAGTGCCGGCCCTGCGACATTGCCGGAATCGGTCCTGCGTCAGGCGCAGGCGGAAATGTTGGAATGGAATGGCGTAGGTGCGTCCATTGTCGAGATCAGCCATCGCAGCGCCGATTTCATGGCCGTGGCGGCCGAGGCCGAGGCTGATCTGCGCCGCCTGATCGGTATTCCCGACGATTACGCGGTGCTGTTTCTCGGTGGCGGTGCCACCACCCAGCAGGCACTGCTGCCGCTGAACTGCGCCAGCCCGGGCCAACGCGTGGACTACGTGGTCAGTGGCCACTGGGGCAAGACCGCGGTCAAGCAGGCCCAGCCCTATGTCGACGTCAACATCGCCGCCAGCGGTGAGGCCAGTGGCTATCGGGATATCCCGGCGCGCTCGCAATGGCAGTTGTCGGACGACGCGGCGTACGTGCACATCACTGCCAACGAAACCATCCACGGCATCGAGTTCCGCGATGTGCCGGAGGTGGGCGGCGTGCCGCTGATCGCCGACTTCAGTTCGTCGATCGCTTCCGAGCCCATCGATGTGTCGCGTTATGGCGTGATCTATGCCGGCGCGCAGAAGAACCTTGGCCCGGTGGGCATTGCCGTGGTCATCATCCGCCGCGACCTGCTGGAACGCGCCGGCCAGCCGCGTGCCGATATCTTCGATTACCGCTCGCATGTCGCCCGCGATTCGATGTTGAACACGCCGCCGACCTGGAACTGGTACCTGGCTGGGCTGATGTTCAAGTGGATGCTGGCCCAGGGCGGTGTTGAAGCCTTCGCCAGGCTCAGTCTGGCAAAGTCCTCGGCGGTGTATGACGCCATTGATGGCTCCGGCGGTTTTTACCGCAACGACGTGGCCGCGGCCGTGCGTTCGCGGATGAACATCCCGTTCTTCCTGCCCAGCGACGAGCTCAATGCGCGTTTCGTCAGCGAGTCCAAGGCGGCCGGCCTGCTGGCGCTGAAGGGGCATAAGGCGGTCGGTGGCATTCGTGCCTCGCTGTACAACGCGATGCCGCTGGAAGGCGCGCAGGCGCTGGCAGCATTCATGCGTGACTTCCAGCAGCGCAACGGTTGAACCAATCCCGCCGTGCGCACTGCGCCGGCCAGTAACAGGTAGACGATTCCATGGCGACCAAGCCAAGCAAGACCGCCAGCAAGGCCAAACCGGCCACCGCAGCAAAACCTGCCGCCAAGAAAGCCGCGAGCAAGCCTGCTGCGGTTAAGAAGACCGCCGCCAGCAAGAAAGCGGTCACCGAGACCCTGGCCGTCGCCAAGCCGGTACTGTCGGATGTACGCGCCAAGATCGACCAGATCGATCGCAGCATCCAGGCCTTGATTGCCGAGCGGGCCAACTTCGCCCACCAGGTCGGCAAGGCCAAGGGCAAGCTCGCGGCAGCCGTTGACTACTACCGCCCGGAGCGTGAAGCACAGGTGCTGCGCATGGTGGTGGACCGCAACGAGGGCCCGCTCAGTGACGAAGTGCTGGTGCACGTCTATCGCGAAATCATGTCGGCCTGTCTGGCCCAGCAGGAGCCGCTGAAGATCGGTTACCTCGGCCCGGAAGGCTCGTTCACTCAGCAGGCCGCGCACAAGCACTTTGGTCGTTCGGCGCTGGGTTTGCCGCTGGCTAATATCGAAGAAATCTTCCAGGAAGTGGAAAACGGCAACGCCGATTTCGGCGTGGTGCCGGTGGAGAATTCCGGGCAGGGCACGATCCAGATCACCCTGGACATGTTCCTGACCTCCAACCTCAAGATCTGTGGCGAAGTCGAACTACGCGTGCAGCAGTACCTGCTCTCGCGCACTGGCCGCATCGAGGACATCGAGCGCATCTACGCGCATCCGCAGGCCTTCATGCAGACCTCGGCATGGCTGCGTGCGAACCTGCCCAAGACCGAAAAAGTGCCGGTGTCCAGCAACTCCGAAGGTGCCCGACGCGCCCGCAATGCGGAAGACGCGGCGGCCATCGGCGGCGAGAGTGCAGGGCATGTATACGGTTTGAAGAAGGTAGTAACCAAGCCGATCCAGAACGACGCGGACAACACCACGCGCTTCCTGGTGATCGGCCGCCAGCTGTTCCCGTCGTCGGGCCATGACCGTACCTCGGTGCTGGTCTTCATCCACGACAAGCCGGGTGCGCTGTTCGACGTACTCAGCCCGTTTGCGCGCCATGGCATCAGCATGAACCGCATCGAATCGCGGCCATCGCACCAGGCTAAGTGGGAATACGGCTTCTTCATCGATCTGGCCGGCCATATCGAAGACGCATCGATGCAGGCCGCGCTCGCCGAGCTCAAGTCGCACTCGGCGCAGATCAAGGTGCTCGGCTCCTATCCGGTGGCCGTGCCCTGAGTTTCGAGCCCCTCTCCCTGTGGGAGAGGGGTTGGGGTGAGGGTTGGCTGGCCGAGAGTCTTCAATTCGCTGCAGCCATGTGCTCCCGCACCCTCATCCGCCCTTCGGGCACCTTCTCCCGGAGGGAGAAGGGTTTGCTGACGCGCTCCCAGGCGCACTGAATACTAGAGAGACCGCATGAGTTCCCAGCCCTACTGGATTGCACGCAAAGGTTCCGCCCTGCAGGGCACGCTCGCCATTCCCGGTGACAAGTCGGTGTCGCACCGTTCGGTGATGTTCGCTGCGTTGGCCGATGGCGTATCGCATATCGATGGTTTTCTGGAAGGCGAGGACACCCGCGCCACCGCCCATATCTTCGAGCAGATGGGCGTGCGTTTTGAAACACCGTCGGCGTCGCAACGGATCGTTCATGGCGTGGGCGTGGATGGCTTGAAAGCCCCGCACGGTGCGCTGGACTGCGGCAATGCGGGCACTGGCATGCGCCTGCTGGCAGGCCTGCTGGCCGCACAGCCGTTCGACACCACGTTGGTTGGTGACGCGTCGCTATCCAAGCGGCCGATGCGCCGGGTGACCGGGCCTCTGGCGCAGATGGGCGCACGCATCGATACCCAGGACGATGGCACGCCGCCGCTGCATATCCATGGTGGCCAGACACTGCGCGGCATCGATTACGAATTGCCGGTGGCCAGTGCGCAGGTCAAGTCGGCGGTGCTGCTGGCTGGCCTGTATGCGCAAGGCGAGACATCAGTGGTCGAACCGCATCCAACCCGCGATTACACCGAGCGCATGCTGCGCGCATTCGGCGTGGAGATCGAGTTCGCGCCGGGCAAGGCGCGCCTGCGTGGCGGCCAGCGCCTGCGTGCGACCGACATTTCGGTGCCGGCGGACTTCTCGTCCTCGGCGTTCTTCATTGTTGCGGCCAGCGTCATTCCCGGGTCGGAAGTGCGACTGCGTTCGGTCGGCTTGAATCCGCGTCGCACCGGCCTGCTGGCTGCGCTGCGCTTGATGGGCGCGGACATCACCGAGGAGAACCATGCCGAGCACGGTGGCGAGCAGGTCGCAGATCTGGTTGTGCGCTATGCCCAGCTCAAGGGCGCTGAGATTCCGGAGGTGCTGGTACCGGACATGATCGACGAGTTCCCGGCCTTGTTCGTGGCTGCCGCTGCCGCCGACGGCCAAACCGTGGTGCGCGGTGCGGCCGAACTGCGGGTGAAGGAGTCCGATCGTCTTGCGGCGATGGCCACCGGCCTGCGTGACCTGGGCCTGCGCGTGGACGAAGCCGAAGATGGTGCGACCATTTTCGGCGGACCGCTGGGTAGCGGCACCATCGAGAGCCACGGCGATCACCGCATCTCGATGGCCTTTGCCATTGCCGGCCAGCTCAGTACCGGTGAAGTGCGCATCAATGATGTCGCCAACGTGGCGACCTCGTTCCCGGGCTTCGACAGCCTGGCCAGTGGTGCCGGTTTCGGGCTCAGCGTCCGGTCCTGAACTCCACCGGCACCTGCACCACGCTGTTGATGGCGCGGCCATCCCGCATCGCGGGCTGGAAGCGCCAATGCTGCAGTGCTTGGATGGCGGCCTGATCCAGCGCTGGATCCACACCGCCCTCGTGCCCCACAACCGTGGCTTGGCTGACCCGGCCGTTGGCGTCAATCTGCAGGCGCACGATCACATCGCCTTCGAGCCCGGCATTGAGCGCGGCGGCAGGGTAGTCTGGCGTTGGATTGCTGGGCAGCGGCTCGGCATCGCGATTGCCGGCAGTGCTGATCACCGTGGTGGTATCGGCCGTGGTGATCGACACCGGGCCGGTTTCCGTTGGTGTCTGCAGGCTGCGGTAGCCCACCAAACTGAAGATACCCAGTACCGCCACCGCCAACAGGCCCCACAGCCAAGCCACAGCAACGCCGTGCGGGCGTGCTGCTGCTGGATCATGGCTTGCGCTGTGCTGGTGCGGGATGCTGGACATCGACATGGGGACTCTGCGTAACGTCTACGCAGCAAGTCTGGTCCTGCACTCCCAAACGGCGAATGACTTTTGGCATGAACCGGCCCCGTTGGGGAGCCGGGGTTCAGCTTAAGGCGCCGGTTTGAAGTCGAACGGGATTTCCAGGCTGCCCTGCATGGGCTGGCCATTGCTTTGCGCTGGCTGGAAACGCCAGTTGCGAACCGCTTCCTGCGCGGCACGATCCAGCTCGCGCGAGCCACTGCGCTGGATTACCCGCACGTCCAGCGGCGCACCGCTGGCATCGACATCCACGCGCACGATCACCGTGCCGCTTTCGCCACGGCGCAACGCCGCTGCAGGGTATTCCGGGGCAGGGCTCTGGCCAGGCAGCGGCACCGGCTGGTCGCTGGGAGCCGCGGCAGCTACTGGCGCTGCGGGCGGGGTTTCAACCGGTGCCGCCTCGGCGATGGGTTGCGGCGGCGGTGCAGGCGCGGTTTCCACCAGCTCCGGGGCTTCTTCCACGGCTTCCGGACGTGCATCAGGCATGTCGCTGGCGCCTGCGCCGGCGGGCAGCGGTGCCGGCAAAGGTGCCAATACAGCGCTGTTGGCCTGCGGCTGAGCCGGATCGGCGCGGTAGAACTCGTTCTGGCGGCGGGCATTGAGCCAGACCACCAGGAACAGCAATATGCCTACGCCAAAGGTGATACCGGCGATCCTCAAACTGCTGCGGGGCAGGTGAAACGTGAAGTTCTGGTCGGAGCGGGAGCTTGGGGCGGACATGGTCTTGACCGTGTGGATCAGGCCGATTCTTGCACAGGAAAGGTGAATCACGCGGCAGACAGGCGCAGTTCGCGCGATAATCTATGGCTCACACCCGTACACAGTGCCCAGCCATGCTTGATCCAGCCCTTCTTCGCCAGCAGCCCGCCGAACTTGCCGAACGCCTGCGCAGTACGCGCGGCTACGTGCTGGATGTGGCCGCCTTCGAATCGTTGGAGGCTGACCGCAAGCGCATCCAGGTGCGCACCCAGGAGCTGCAGAGCCTGCGCAACAGCCGCTCCAAGTCGATCGGCCATGCCAAGGCCAAGGGCGAGGATGTGTCGGCGATCATGGCCGAAGTGGCCGCGTTCGCTGATGAGCTGAAGAGCTCCGAGGCGCAGCTTGACGTGCTGCGCGAGCAGATCGAGACCCTGTCGATGGGTATCCCGAACCTGCCCGCCGCCGATGTGCCGGCCGGCAAGGACGAGAGCGAGAACGTCGAGCAGCTGCGCTGGGGTACCCCGCGCGAGTTCGATTTCCCGGTGCTTGACCATGTAGAGCTGGGCGCCCGCAACAACGGCCTGGACGCGGAAACCGCCGCCAAGCTGTCCGGTGCGCGTTTCACCGTGCTGCGCGGCTCGATTGCCCGCCTGCACCGTGCGCTGGGGCAGTTCATGCTGAACCTGCACAGCAACGAGCATGGCTACGAAGAAACCAATGTACCGGTGTTGGTGAACGCCGACTCGCTACGCGGCACCGGCCAGCTGCCCAAGTTCGAGGAAGACCTGTTCAAGACTGCGCTGGGTGAATCCACGCGCTACCTGATCCCGACCTCGGAAGTGCCGCTGACCAATATCGTCCGCGACGAGATCATCGACGCCGAGCGTCTGCCGCTGCGCATGACCGCGCATTCGATGTGCTTCCGTTCCGAAGCCGGCAGCGGCGGTCGTGACGTGCGCGGCATGATCCGCCAGCATCAGTTCGAGAAGGTGGAGCTGGTCAGCGTCTGCGCCGCCGAAGACAGCGAAGCCGAGCACCAGCGCATGACCGGCTGCGCCGAAGCGGTGCTGCAGAAGCTGGGCCTGCCGTACCGCAAGGTGCTGCTGTGCACGGGAGATATGGGCTTCTCGGCGATCAAGACCTACGATCTGGAAGTCTGGCTGCCGTCGCAGCAGACCTACCGTGAGATCTCCTCGTGCTCGAACTGTGGCGATTTCCAGGCGCGCCGCATGCAGGCACGCTGGCGCAGTCCCGCCGGCAAGCCGGAGTTGCTGCACACCCTCAATGGCTCGGGCGTGGCCGTAGGCCGGGCGATGATCGCGGTGATGGAGAACTACCAGAATGCCGATGGCTCGATCACCATTCCCGAAGTGCTGCGCCCATACATGGGTGGCGCTGAACGCATCGCCTGAGCGCAGGCTGTGTAGTGCCGAGCCATGCTCGGCAACGGCCTGCCCGATAACGCGTCGGCACTCGTGCCCACAAGGCATCTGATCCTTGTGGGAGCGGTGTAAACCGCGAAGCTAGATCAGCTGGAATTGCAGAAAAGCCCGCAATCGCAAGGATTCCGGGCTTCGCGGCTCACGCCGCTCCCACAAAAGCGGGCAGCCAAGCACTGGTAGTGTCGAGCCATGCTCGGCAGAAGCCTGCTCGATGGCGCTTCAATCGCTACCCCCAACGCTGCAAAGCTGTAGCGCCTTGTAGGAGCGGCATCAGCCGCGAAGCCAGCAGCGCAGCAATTGCACGAAAACCGTCGACCACAAGGATCGCCAGCTTCGCGGCTGACGCCGCTCCTACAACAGCGTGCCGCCCCCGGACGCTTTGGCCTTCAAAAATGAATGGCCGTCGACAGCGTTTGGCAACCGACACCCTGAACCTCCAATCAGGACTGTTTGGGGTCTGATTTGTAAATACAGGACAAAGGTGATTAAATTTACCGGTTCGTTCCAATGATGGGCTCAATCCATGCAGGACCTCAACGACCTCTATTACTTCGCCATGGTGGTCGACCATGGCGGTTTTGCTGCCGCCGAGCGGGCGCTGGGCATTCCGAAGTCACGTCTCAGCCGGCGCATCAGCCAGCTTGAGACCGATCTTGGTGTGCGCCTGCTGCAGCGTTCCACGCGGCGCTTCGCGGTCACCGATGTCGGCATGAGCGTGCATCGGCATGCGCAGACCATGCTGGCCGAAGCACAGGCTGCACGCGAGGTCGTGGACAGGCTGAGCGCCGAGCCGCGCGGACTGGTACGTGCCAGCGTGCCGGTGTCGCTGGCGCAGATGCAGTTGCCCAAGCTGCTGCCCAAGTTCCTCGAGCAGTATCCGAAGGTGCGGCTCCAGCTGAACATCAGCAATCGCCGCGTCGACATCATCAATGAAGGCTACGACGTCGCCCTGCGCGTGCGCTCGCGCCTGGATGACGACGGCAGCCTGGTGATGCGCAGCTTCGGCCAGGTGCAGGAGCTGCTGGTTGCCAGCCCGGCGTATCTGGATCGGGCAGGGCGGCCGGCATCGCCGGAAGACCTGGGCAACCACGTCACCCTGAGCATCAGCGAAGACGAGGCGCGCCAGCGCTGGGAGCTGCACGGGCCGGGTGGTGAAGTGCGCCGGGTCGAGCTTCAGCCGCGCGTGGCTGGCTTCGATTTCCCGCTGCTGCAGGCGATGGTCAAGGATGGTTTTGGCATCACCATGCTGCCGGAAACTGTCTGCGCCGAGGCCGTGCGCAACGGCGAGCTGGAAGTGGTGTTGCCGGACTGGTCGCTGCCGCAGGGCATCTGCCATGCAGTGTTCGCCTCGCGGCGCGGGCTGTTGCCGGCGGTGCGGGTGTTCATCGACTTCCTGGCCGAGCACCTGCCGACCGAACTGGAGGCTTCGCGCCTGCACTGTGGCGGTGCCTGCGAGCGGGCCAAGGAAAAGATCCGCGCGTCGATGGCCGGTTCGCTGGCAATCGAAGCTGGTTGAACAAAAAACCCCGCAGGCATGCGAGAATGCGCGCCCAGGAGCGTTATCCGGGGAAGCACTACGTTACGGGCAGATGGCCGAGCGGTTTAAGGCACCGGTCTTGAAAACCGGCGAAGGGTCAAACCTTCCGTGGGTTCGAATCCCACTTTGCCCGCCAGATATCCAGAGAAGCCGCTGACACCAGCGGCTTTTTTGTGGGTGACGGCAGGTCACCTGGCCAGCTGCTCGCAGCGGAATGACACCGGTTTCGGTCAAACCAGACAGTTCCGCTGGTAAAATGAACACAGCTTGGGGGAGCTGCGCGCCCGGGCATGCGTGGGTTCGTCGCGGCAACACCTTCAAGCGTCCGCGTTGGGATCCATGGATTTACGAAAACTTATTTTGGTGCTCACCCTGATCGGAGCACTGGTGCCGTTCGCCAACACCTTCTATGCAGGCTACACCGTGCAGCGGCAGCAGCTGGTGGACACGACGCTGGACGGTAACTACGCCTACGCGAACAAGCTGGCCAAGAGCACCGAGGACTTCCTGCAGGCGTCCCAGCTGCAACTGGCCTACACGGCGCAGCTGCTCGCGATGAAAATGGACGATGTCTCCCAGCTGGGGGAGGAAGCCGCGCGCCTGCGCATGATGAGCAAGAGCTTCAATTCCATCACCATCTTCGACGCCGGCGGCAAGGTGCTTGCGACCTCTCCCGAAACCTTGGGATTGCAGGGGCGGGTACTCAGCAGCGAGGCGGTGAAGACTGCCTTGCGTGAGAAGCGGCCGTTGATCAGCGCGCCGTACCAGTCCGCGACCGGCAATTTCATCGTCTTCATCAATCACCCGATAGTTTCGCCGTCCGGCCGCTATCTTGGTGCGATCGGTGGTGCGATCTACCTGCAGAAGGAAAACATCCTTGACCGCCTGCTCGGGCAGCACTTCTACGTGGATGGGTCCTACCTGTTCGTGGTCGACAAGCAGAAGCGCATCATCTATCACCCGAATCCGGACCGGATCGGTGATTTCGTGGAGAAAAACACCGTGGTCGACCGCGTTGCCTCGGGCCAGGCCGGGAAAGGACATGCGGTCAATTCACAAGGCGTGAAAATGCTGGCTGGCTACGCGCCGGTCGCTTCGACCGGCTGGGGCATCGTCGCCCAGCGCCCCGAGGAGGTCACGCTCGCACCCCTGACCCAGCTGATGCAGAGCACCTTGTACCGGGCGCTGCCAGCAACGATTCTGACCTTGATCCTGGTCCTGTGGAGCGCGCGGCTGATCTCGCGTCCATTGCGCTTGTTGGCCGATGGGGCGCGCAACATGGAAGATCCGTCCTCGGCCGAGGACATTGGCTCGGTGAAGTCGTGGTATTTCGAGTCGCGCGAGCTCAAGAAGGCCTTGCTGGTTGGTGTGGATGCCATCCACAAGAGCTTCAGCAAATTGCGTGAAGACACCACCACCGATCCGTTGACCAAGCTGGGCAACCGCCGTCGCCTGGAGGAAGCACTGGCGAACTTCGAGAGCCAGGGCAATACGTTCTCGGTGATCTCGATCGACATCGATCACTTCAAGCGGATCAACGACGGCTACGGCCATGATGTTGGTGACGCGGTCCTGCAGCAGCTTGCGCAGCGCATGCGCGAGGCCTGCCGCGCCTATGACGTTCCGCTGCGTGTTGGCGGCGAGGAGTTCCTGATCCTGCTGCCTTCCACCACCTCGGCAACAGCGGCGCAGGTGGCCGAGCGTCTGCGTGTGGCGGTGGCGGAGATGAAGATCGCCAAGGTCGGCGCGATCACGATTTCGCTGGGCGTGGCCAACTGGCCGCAGAGCAGTTTCGAGATAGAAGCCGTGCTGAAGGCAGCGGATGAAATGCTGTATGCATCCAAGCGCGGTGGCAGGAACCGGGTTTCGGTGCAGCAGCGTGAGAGTGCCACGACCTCATAGCACCAAGATTGCCTGTTCCAGAGATGCAGCGAGGCCGGGTATTGGTCTCGATGCGGTTTATCGAAATTACTCGAGCCGTCCAGCAGCAATGCTGGGCGGCTTTGTTTGTGGGAGCGGCGTAAGCCGCGAAGCACGCTGTTCATCAGACGACGCAGTTGCTTGGGGCCAGGCAACGTCAGCTTCGCGGCCTACGCCGCTCCCACAGGCAAATACCTGCTGCTCGGGCCGTGAAGCAGCAGGCTGTACTCATCTGCGTTACCCTTGCGCCGCTTCCATCCCTGTAGTTCCTGCATGTCCCAGATTGATCCAGCCCTCAACGACGAACAGTGGATGCGCCACGCGCTGGCGCTGGCCGATCGTGCGCAGCGCGAGTTCGATGAAATCCCGGTTGGCGCGGTATTGGTGGGCGCCGATGGCGCGTTGCTGGGCGAGGGCTGGAACCTCAATATCGCCAACCATGACCCCAGCGCGCATGCCGAAATCGTGGCCATGCGCCACGCCGGCAAGGCGCTGGGCAATCACCGTCTGATCGGCAGCACCTTGTACGTGACACTGGAGCCCTGCGCGATGTGCGCGATGGCCCTGGTGCATGCGCGCATCGCGCGCGTGGTGTTTGCCGCCACCGATCCCAAAACCGGCGCCTGCGGCAGCGTATTCGATCTGCTTGCCGACCCACGCCACAACCATCGCGTGCAGGTGCAGGGTGGGGTGCTGGCACCGGAGGCCAGCCTGCGCCTGACCAATTATTTCCGGGCCAAGCGCGGGCGCCCGCTGCTGACCCCTGGCGATCTTTGACGCAGCCCCTACCGTGGGCAGGGGTATCATGTGTGCTTCGATATTCCGGCCGCGCGGCGCTTGACCGCCGGCCCCAAGCATGAGGCAGCACATGGCGGACAACAGCGCGGGCAATGATCGGTTGATCTGGATTGATCTGGAGATGACCGGTCTGGATACGGACAACGATTCCATCATCGAGATCGCAACCGTCGTCACCGACGGTCAACTCAATGTGTTGGCCGAAGGTCCTGAGTTCGCCATCAACCATTCCCTCGCCACGCTGGAAGCGATGGACGAATGGAACCGCAACCAGCACCAGCGCTCCGGCCTGTGGCAGCGGGTGCTGGACAGCACCACCACGGTTGGCCAGGCCGAAGCCAGGACCGTTGCCTTCCTGCAGGACTGGATCAAGGCCGGCGCCTCGCCGATGTGCGGCAATTCGATCTGCCAGGACCGGCGCTTCCTGCACCGGCAGATGCCGCGGCTGGAGAAGTACTTCCATTACCGCAACCTGGATGTCTCCACCATCAAGGAACTGGCCAAGCGCTGGTCGCCTGCAGTGGCGGCCGGGGTCACCAAGACCTCCAGCCACACCGCGCTGAGTGATGTGCATGATTCCATTGCCGAGCTGCGCCACTACCGGAAGTTCATGGGCGTGCTGGCGGGTTTGCCGGAAGCAGGCTGAATCAGATGAACGAGCTTGCTCTGCGTCTGCATGACAACGCGCAGGATCTGGCCGATCTGGAACGTGCGGTAGGCTTGCTCGAGTCGCCCACGCTCACCGCCAAGATGGCCAACCTGATCGGCGGGCCCTTGGAGTTCGCGGTGCGCAAGCTGCCCAATGCGGTGTCTTCGCGCATCCAGGGTGTCACCGAGGCAGCCTTGTACAAGGCTGCGCAGACGGCACTGTGGACGATGGACGACAAACAGCCCGGCAAGCCGGCATCGCCGCGCCTGCACAAGCTGGCGGCGGCAGCGTCCGGTGCGCTGGGCGGGGCGGGCGGCCTGCCGGCGCTGGCAATCGAATTGCCGCTGTCGACCACCATCATCATGCGCGCGGTGGCCGACGTCGCCCGCAGTGAAGGTTTCGATCTGAACGAGATGGCGACCCGGCAGGCCTGTCTGGAAGTGTTTGCGTTGGGTGGCAATTCCGGCCAGGACGATGCCAGCGAGACCGGCTACTACCTGGCGCGTGGCTTCACCACCGAGGTCATGCGTCATCTGTCGGCGGAGTTGGCCGGTACTGCGATCAGCGGCAGCCACGGCGTGCTGCTCGGGTTGGGCCCGAAGGAAGCCGGCAAGTGGCTGGCCAGGATCGTCGAGAAGATCGCCGCCCGCTTCGGTGTGGTGGTCTCGGAGAAGTTTGTCGCGCAGGCGGTACCGGTGATCGGTGCGGTGGCTGGCGCGACCTTGAACACCATGTTCACCGCTTACTACCAGGACATGGCACGCGGACATTTCATCATCAAGCGGCTGGAGTCGAAGTATGGCTTCGATACGGTGAAGCTGGCCTACGGCGGGATTACCGGCCGCTTGCGTCTTTGATACGGCCTTTCCTGCGCGGGTAGTCTGCCAGGGCGTTGCCTTCACCTGTTGCGAAGCCCATTCTGGCTAGCCTGTGTCCTTCCTACGGAGCGAGGTGGTCATGAGCCAGTACAAGATCGCGGTTTTCGTCGGCAGTCTGCGCAAGGAATCCATCAACCGGCGGCTTGCGCTGGCGCTGGAGAAGCTGGCGGGTGATCGCGTCAAGTTTGACTACATACAGATCGGTGACATCCCGCTGTACAACCAGGACCACGATAGCCAGTTCCCGGCGCAGGGTACGCGCATGAAGAACCAGGTGCGTGCCGCCGATGCGGTGCTGTTCGTCACTCCTGAATACAACCGTTCGATTCCCGGCGTGCTGAAGAACGCCATCGATACTGCCTCGCGCCCATACGGCGACAACGCCTTTGCCGGCAAACCGGCGGCGGTGGTCGGCACCTCCATCGGTGCCATCGGCAGTGCCCTGGCCCAGCAGCACCTGCGCAATGTGCTGGTGTTCGTCGATCTGGCGGTGATGCCGCAGCCGGAGGCCTTCCTGCACTTCAAGGACGGGCTGATCGAAGCCGATGGCAGCATCAGCAACGATGGTACACGCGAGTTCCTGCAGGGCTTTGTCGACAAGTTCCTGATCTGGATCGAGCGCCAGCACCAGGCCTGAGGTCCCCGGCGGCAGGGCGGTGCGGATGCTGCCCATGCGATAATCCGCACCCGGCGCTGCAATGGCGTCGGGTGCTTGTTTCTGTATGCCAGCCCAACCCCCAGCCCATGCAGGCTTGGGTTGTGGACAGGTTATCCACAGACTTGTACGTATCCCGGTGGGCAATGCCCACCTACCATGGCCGCACGGCCTTATTGCAGGAATAACGCTTTTCATGTCCGCCCGTACTGGTTTCCGTTCCGACCGCGACCGCGGTGACCGCAATGACCGCTCCGATCGCAGCGAGCAGCGCATCGATGCCTTGCGTGTACCTCCTCATTCGGTAGAAGCCGAGCAGGCTGTGCTGGGTGGCCTGATGCTGGCACCCGAGGCCTATGACCGGGTCAACGAGGCGCTGACCGACAAGGACTTCTACCGGCGCGACCACCAGCTGATCTACCGCGCGATCCGCGAGCTGTCCGAGCGTGATCGTCCGTTCGATGCGGTGACCCTGGGTGAATGGTTCGAGTCGCAGGGCAAGCTGGACATGGTCGGCGACGGCGCGTACCTGATCGAACTGGCCAGCACCACGCCGTCGGCCGCCAATATCGGTGCCTATGCCGAGATCGTGCGCGACAAGGCGGTGCTGCGGCAGCTGATCCAGGTCGGCACCGATATCGTCAATGACGGTTTCCAGCCCGAAGGCCGGGACAGCGCCGAACTGCTGCAGACCGCCGAGAAGTCGGTCTTCGCAATCGCCGAACAGGGCGCGCGCGGGCGTACCGACTTCGTGGCGATGCCGGGCGCATTGAAGGATGCCTTCGAGGAACTGCGCAACCGCTTCGAGAATGGCGGCAACATCACCGGCCTGCCGACCGGTTACAACGATTTCGACGCGATGACGGCCGGCCTGCAGCCGACCGATCTGATCATCCTTGCCGCGCGTCCGGCCATGGGCAAGACCACCTTCGCCTTGAACATCGCCGAGTACGCGGCGATCAAGTCGAAGAAGGGCGTGGCGGTATTCTCGATGGAAATGTCCGCATCGCAGCTGGCGATGCGCCTGATCTCGTCCAACGGCCGCATCAATGCGCAGCGCCTGCGTACCGGCCAGCTTGAGGACGAGGACTGGAGCCGCGTCACCGGCGCCATCCGCATGCTGAAGGAAACCAAGATCTTCATCGACGATACGCCTGGCGTGTCGCCGGAAGTGCTGCGTTCCAAGTGCCGCCGGCTCAAGCGCGAGCACGACCTGGGCCTGATCGTGATCGACTACCTGCAGCTGATGAGCGTGCCGGGCAACAGCGAGAACCGCGCCACCGAAATCTCGGAAATCTCGCGTTCGCTCAAGGGCCTGGCCAAGGAGTTGCACGTGCCGGTGATCGCGCTGTCACAGCTCAACCGCTCCTTGGAAACCCGTACCGACAAGCGCCCGGTGATGGCTGACCTTCGCGAATCCGGCGCTATCGAGCAGGATGCGGACATGATCGTCTTCATCTACCGCGACGATTACTACAACAAGGAAAATTCGCCGGACAAGGGCCTGGCCGAGATCATCATCGGCAAGCACCGTGGTGGCCCCACCGGTTCGTGCAAATTGAAGTTCTTCGGCGAGTACACCCGCTTTGACAACCTGAGCCACGATTCGGTCGGTTCATTCGAGTAAGCGGGAGCTGCTGCATGTCCACCGCCATTGTCTGGTTCCGCCGCGATCTGCGGCTGCGTGACAACCCGGCGTTGCAGGCCGCGATTGAAGCCGGTCATGAGATCGTGCCGGTCTACATCCATGCGCCGCAGGAAGAGGGCGCATGGGCGCCCGGAGCGGCCTCCGACGCATGGCTGCATCATTCGCTGCAGCAGCTCGACGCGCAGTTGCGCGCCATCGGCTCGGCCTTGCTGCTGCGCAGCGGCGACAGCATGGCGCAGCTGCAGGCGTTGATTGCTGAAAGCGGCGCGGTAGCGGTCTATTGGAATCGCAAGTACGAACCTGCCACGCAGCCGCGTGACGCAGCCATCAAGCGAGGCCTGCGCGAGCAGGGTCTGCAGGTGGAAAGCCATAACGGCTATCTGCTGTTCGAACCCTGGGAACTGGCCACGCTGCAAGGTGGCCCGTACAAGGTGTTCACGCCGTTCTGGCGCAACGCGCTGACCCGTTGGCGTCTGCCTGCCTTGTCCGAAGCGCCGCGCAAGCTGAGCTCGCCAAAGCTGTCAGGCTTGCCGTTGCAGGCGCTTGCGCTGGAGCCGCGGCTCGGTTGGGATGCCGGTTTCTGGGAGCACTGGCAGCCTGGTGAGGGCGGTGCACAGGAGGCGCTGGAGGTATTCGCCGACGGTGCGCTCAATGGCTACCGCGAGCAGCGCGATCTGCCGGATCGCGCGGGTACGTCGCTGTTGTCGCCACACCTGCATTTCGGCGAGATCGCGCCGTGGCGTATCGCCCATGCGCTGGAAGGCATGCGCAGCGCTGGCCGTGATGCGGATATCGATGGCTACATCCGCCAGCTGGGTTGGCGCGAGTTCTCCTGGCATCTGCTGCACCACTTCCCGCAGACCAGTGACACCAACCTCAATCCCCGCTTCGAGCGTTTTGCCTGGGAACCGGCGCAGCCGGAGATGCTGGCGGCCTGGCAACAGGGCCGCACCGGTATCCCCATTGTCGATGCAGGCATGCGCGAATTGTGGGCGACCGGCTACATGCATAACCGCGTGCGGATGCTGGTGGGCAGTTTTCTGTGCAAGCACATGCGGATGCACTGGAAGGAGGGCGCCCGTTGGTTCTGGGACACCCTGGTGGATGCCGATCTTGCAAACAACAGCATGGGCTGGCAATGGATCGCCGGCACCGGCGCGGATGCTGCGCCGTATTTCCGCGTGTTCAATCCGGTGACGCAGGCGCAGAAGTTCGATCCCAATGCGCGCTATATCAGCCGCTGGGTACCGGAACTGGCCGCTCTGCCGCTGAAGGCACGGTTTGCGCCCTGGCAGTTCCCGCAGCTGCTGGCGGAGCTTGCACCAAGCTACCCGACCCAGCCCCTGGTGGAGCTTGCCAAGGGACGGGATGAGGCCTTGGCTGCGTACCAGCGCTGTCGCTGACACTGGCTTAACGTACAAGACAGTTAGATGAATGGACACCTGTGACGAAGGTTGAGGATCACGCAGGTAGTGCATCGCGGTGTTTATGCTTGCCCGGCAAATCCACGCTGGCCAGTCCGGCCTATCAGGAGACTCAGATGACCACCCTTACTGTTGTTCGTAATATTTCCATTGGCTTGGTGGCGGCAGCCGTCCTCTCGGCCTGTGCTACCGGTGGCTCGTATGTGCAGCAGGACCAGTACGGCAATCAGACCCAGCAGCAGAACAAGACCGGCAAGGGCGCGTTGATCGGCTCGGCCATCGGTGTTGCTGCAGGCCTGCTCAGCGGCGGCAACGCCACCGAACGTCGCCAGCGCGCAATGGTCGGTGCCGGTATCGGCGCACTCGGCGGTGCTGCAGTCGGCAACTACCAGGACCGTCAGGAACGTGCGCTGCGTGAGCGCACTGCCAATACCGGTATCGACGTGCAGCGCGATGGCGACAACATCACCTTGAGCCTGCCTGACGGCATCACCTTCGATTTCAACAAGACCACGCTGAAGCCGCAGTTCTACGGTGCGCTCAATGGCGTTGCCAGTACCTTGAGCGAGTACAACCAGACCATGATCGAAGTGGTCGGTCACACCGACAGCATCGGCACCGATGCGGTGAACAACCGCATTTCCAAGGAGCGTGCGGATGCGGTTGCGGCATACCTGACTGCCCAGGGCGTGCAACGCGAGCGCATTGAAACGCTGGGCGCAGGCAAGGCCTATCCGATCGCCGACAACAGCACCGATGCAGGCCGCGCGCAGAACCGCCGCGTCGAGATCCGCGTGATCCCGTTGCGTTCGTGATCGAAGCGGCTGCTTGATGTTGTAAACGAAGGGCCGCGCAAGCGGCCCTTTTTTTCTCCCTCCCTTGCGCCGCAGGCGTAGGGGAGGGCTGGGGAGGGGTAGTCCTGGCTGTTGTTCCGGCTTGTTGCTTCGGCTGTTGCTGTTGCTGCGGCTGTTGTTCCGGTTGTTCCGGTTGTTGCTGCTGTTGTTGTTTTGGCTTTGGCTTTGGCTTTGGCTCGCGGAAAGTCCATTGCGCGCACTGCGGAAGCAAGGGCAAAAGCAAAGGCAAAAGCAAAGCGAAAGCTACCCCTCCCCAACCCTCCCCTACGCCTGCGGTGCAAGGGAGGGGGCAGAGCCAAAGCTAAAACCAAAACCAAAGCCAAAACCAAAGCCAAAACCAAAGCTACTCCGTCACCACCACGCTGTTGCGGCCCTTGCCCTTGGCTTCATACAAGGCGGCATCGGCGCGCGCGAACCAATCCTGCCAGCGCTGCTCACCGGCATACATCGCCGCTCCTATCGAGATTGTGATGCGACCTCCTGGGCCACGCAGCGATTCATACACCGCCTTGCGCAGGCGCTCGGTGAACCGGAGCAATGCTTCATGGCTACCGGTATCGGCAAGGATCACGAACTCCTCGCCGCCAAAACGAAACACCTGGTCATTCTCACGCAGTTCAAAGCGCAGGATCGCAGCCAGGTCGGACAGGGCGGTATCGCCGGCGCCATGGCCGTAGTGATCATTGACCGCCTTGAAGTTGTCGATGTCGATCACCACCAGGCCTTGCCGGTAGCGTTCATCGCGGACGCCATCGATATGCGCCTGCAATGATTTTTCCAACGCGCGCCGGTTGGGCACGCCGGTCAATGCATCCAGCGATGCAAGCATCTCCAGGCGCGTGCGGTCGCCTTGCAGGCGGTGGGAGAAGTGGTAGCCAAAACCGAACACCAGCACGATGACGATCAGTGCTTGCAGCTGTGGGGAATCTCCCAGCAGCAGGTCTGGCATCAGCAACAGGCCGGCAACCAGTGTCAGGTTGAGCGGGGTGGCGATTTGGTTGCGGACGATGAAGAAGTTGGACATCAAGGCCAGGTAGGACCATGGCAAAGCGTCGTTGCCCAACTGCCGGGCGGAGAGCAGGCAGCCGCCCACCGTCGCCACGCATAGCAATACGCCACCCAGTTCCAACCGGGGCTTGCGCTGATGTATCCATACGCTGGCCAGCAAGGCCAGCGCCGACAACAGGCAGCTGACTCCGGCAGCAATGCGTTGCCCGTCAAACCAGAGCCAGATCGCGAAGAACAACAAGGCCAGCGTGGTGACTGGAGCAATGGTACGCAACGGCACGCTGCGCAATGCCTGCGGGAGGGACGGGTACGACTTCGTGGAAGCTTTCCGGTCCATATGGCGCGAAAGATAGCAGCGGCAATGTGTTTTCCGTATTCACCTGAATAGCGGTGCTCAGCCGCTGGCGGGCTTTGTGTAGATGGAGTACAAATGTACTCCATGACTGACCTCAGCCCGCGCCGTGCCGCCATCCTTCGCTATATCCGTGACCAGGTGAATGGGCGCGGACAGGCACCGTCATTGGCTGAAATTGCTGCTGCCTGCGGCTTGGCGTCGCGCGGCGCGGCGCGCAAGCATGTGCTGGCCTTGAGCGAGGCTGGCCTGATCGAGGTGGCTACGGGTCAGGCCCGCGGGATTCGCCCAGCGGGCCAGACCCCCCGGGCGGAGCTGCTGCAGGTGCCGGTATTGGGGCGGGTCGCGGCGGGTGCACCGATCGGCGCCGATGCGGAGCTGGTGGATACCCTGGCACTGGATGAGCGCCTGTTTGCCGCGCGCCCGGATTATCTGCTGCGGGTGCAGGGCGATTCGATGATCGACGACGGTATTTTCGATGGTGATCTGGTCGGCGTCAGGCGCAGCAGCGATGCGCGCAACGGCCAGACAGTGGTGGCGCGGCTGGACGGTGAGCTGACCATCAAGCGGCTCTCGCGCAGTGGTACAAGGCTGCGGCTGCTGCCGCGCAACCCGGCCTATGCGCCGATTGAAGTGCAGCACGATCAGGAATTCGCCATCGAGGGTGTGTTCTGTGGTCTGGTCCGGCGCGGCTGATGGGCGCGGTCGTTGCCCTCGACAGCCTGCTGCACGAACGCCGGGTCTGGCGTGGTCGGCCTGCGCCGCTGCCGGCCAGCCGTCAGCCAACGGGCTATGCGCAATTGGACGATGTGCTGCCTACCGGTGGTTGGCCGGAGTCGGCGCTGAGCGAGATTCTGTTGCCGGCCGAAGGTGTCGGTGAGTTGCAGCTGCTGTGGCCCTCGCTGGCCCGCTTGACCCAAGCCGGTGAGCGCGTGGTGCTGGTGGCACCGCCGCATGTTCCGTATGCACCGGCCTGGCAGGCGGCGGGTATCGACCTGCGCCAGTTGCAGGTGGTGCAGGCCAATGATCAACGTGATGCGCTATGGGCGACTGAACAATGCCTGCGTTCGGGTAGCTGCGGGGCCGTGCTGTGCTGGCCGCAGATGGCCGAGGACAAAGCCTTGCGGCGGCTGCAGGTGGCAGCCGAATCAGGGCAGACGCTGGGTTTTGCCAGCCGGCCGTTGCAGGCGGCAAAGAACCCTTCGCCTGCCGCCTTGCGTATCGCCATCGATGCGCAGCCAGCGCAGCTGCGGGTGTTGAAGTGTCGCGGTGGCATGGTGCCGCCGCGCCCCTTGCCTTTTTCCCGGGGGCAGTAAGCCATGCGTTGGGCCTGCATTCTATTGCCGCATCTGGCCATGGACGGCGTCCTGCGTGGCTGTGCCGAGCCGGACGCGGCGCGGGTATTGATCAGTGGGCCCAGCCAGCGGCGGGTGCTGCATGCAGTCAATCCTGCGGCGGCGGCGCTGGGGCTGAAGGCAGGGCAGTCGCTGGTGACGGCGCAGGCATTGGCAACCGGGTTTGAGATACACCCGTATGAGCCTGACGCGCAGTCGGAATGGCATCGCTTCCTTGCCGCCTGGGCGTATCAATTCAGTTCGCAGGTAAGCCTGCAGTATGCGCAGTCGCTGATCATCGAAATCGAGCACAGCCTGGCGCTGTTCGGGCCGTGGCCGAAGTTCGAGGCGCGCCTGCGGCAGGAGTTGGACGCCTTGGGCTTCCGTCATCGCATCGCATTGGCACCCAACCCGGTGGCTGCCCGCGCACTGGCCAATGCGCGCGATGGTCTGAGTGTGGATGAGGCTGGCTTGGCCGCATTGCTCGGGCAGCTGCCGGTGGCGCGGGCTGGCTTTGGTGCCAGTGCCTCGGCGGCGTTCGCACGCATGGGTATCCGCACCGTCAAACAATTGCAGGGCTTGCCACGGGCCAGCATCAACCGGCGCTTTGCGCCGGATGTATTGCGGCAGCTGGATGCCTTGCTCGGCGAGCGGGCCTTTGTACTGCAGCCGTATCAGCCGCCGGATGTGTTCGAACTGCGCATCGAGCTGGGCTATGAAGTGGAATCCTCGCAGGCCTTGCTGTTCCCGCTGCGACGCCTGACTTCGGACCTTGCCGCATTTCTTGCCGGCCGTGACGGCAGCGTGCAGCGGTTTGCGCTGTTGCTGGAGCACGAGGACCGGCCAACCACCACGCTGGAGATCGGCCTGCTGGCCGCCGAGCGTGATGCCAGCCTGTTGTTCGAGATCGCACGTAGCCGTCTGGAGCAGGCCAAGATACCGGCACCGGTGCGCCAATTCGGCCTGCGTGCCGATCAGTTGCCGGCGTTTGTGCCGGAACACCGCGAGCTGTTCGATACCCGTCCGCAGCAGAGCATGCCGTGGGAACAATTGCGCGAACGCCTGCGCGCCCGGCTGGGTGATCAATCCGTGCACGGCCTGCGCGTACATGCCGACCATCGCCCCGAATATGCCTGGCGTGGCGAGGCTGCCCCAGCTGCAGGCCCAACTACCAACAGCCTGCCGTCGCCAGCGCGGCCAGGGTGGTTGCTGCGCACGCCACAGCCTTGGCCGGGTGCAAGCCCGGAATTGTTGTCGGCGCCGGAACGGATCGAGAGTGGCTGGTGGGACGGCGATGACGTGCGTCGTGATTACTACCGGGTCAGCACACGCTTTGGCCAGCAGGCATGGGCGTGGCGCGAGGTGGGCGGCGAGGGCGGCTTCATGCTGCAGGGCTGGTTCGCATGACTGCCGCTTATGCCGAACTGCATTGCCTGTCCGCTTTCAGTTTCCAGCGCGGCGCATCGACTGCGGATGAATTGTTCGCGCGGGCCAAGGCGCATGGCTACAAAGCGTTGGCGATCACCGACGAATGCACGCTGGCCGGCATCGTACGCGCCTGGCGCGCATCCAGGGAAACCGGCTTGCAGCTGATTGTCGGCAGCGAAATCCAACTGGAAAACGGCGCCAGGCTGGTCCTGCTGGTGGAAGACGCCGCAGGCTACCAAGCGCTGTGCTGGTTGATAACACAGGCAAGGCGGCGGGCGGAAAAGGGCGAGTACCGGCTGTTGGCCGATGACCTGACGGCGATTGACCGCAGCGGCCTGCTGGCCTTGTGGCTGCCTGCGGCACAGCCGGAACCTGCCGAGGGCATGCAGTTGCGTGAGTGGTTTCCGCAGCGCTGCTGGATTGCGGTGGAACTGCACCACGGTGCCGATGACGAGGCGCGTCTGCAGCAGCTGCAGGCACTGGGCGCGCAGCTGCAGCTGCCATTGGTGGCCGCTGGCGACGTACATATGCATGCGCGCGGACGCCGGGCATTGCAGGATGTGATGACGGCCATCCGCCACCGCGTCACCGTTGCCGAGGCCGGGCAGCGGCTGTTCGCCAACGGTGAGCGGCATCTGCGTCCGTTGCAGGCGTTGCAGGCGATCTATCCAGCCCAGTTGTTGCAGCAGACGCTGTGCATCGCCGAACGTTGCGCCGGGTTCGATCTGAAAGAAGCCGTCAACTATCTGTATCCCAGCGAGGTGGTACCCGCCGGTTACACCGCGCAGCGCTGGCTGGCGGAACTGGTGACGCGTGGTGCGGGCAAACGTTGGCCGGACGGTACTCCGCCGCAGGCGCAGGCATTGATCGAAAAGGAACTTGGCCTGATCGCCAAGAAGAAGTACGCCTCGTACTTCCTCACCGTGCATGACCTGGTGGCCTATGCGCGCAGCATCGGCATCGTTTGCCAAGGGCGCGGTTCGGCCGCCAATTCGGTTGTCTGCTTCGTGCTTGGCATTACCGAACTGGATCCTTCGCACAGCCATCTATTGTTCGAGCGTTTCATTTCCGACGACCGTGATGAGCCGCCGGATATCGACGTGGATTTCGAGCATGAGCGGCGCGAGGAAGTCATCCAGTACGTGTTTTCGCGTTATGGCCGTGAACGGGCTGCCTTGGCTGCCGTGGCGACACAGTACGGCGGGCGCGGCGCCCTGCGTGATGTGGCGCGGGTGCTCGGCATGCCGGGCGACGTGATCACCCAGCTGACTTCGTGCGTCGGCCACTGGTCGGACAGCATTCCAGAGGAAGAGCGTCTGCGCGAACACGGCTTCGACCCGGATAGCCCGCTGTTGCGACGCATCCTGATACTGGCCAACGAGCTGATCGATTTCCCGCATTACCTGTCCCAGCATCCGGGCGGCTTCGTCATTTCCGAGCGTGCCCTGCACAGCATGGTGCCGGTGGAAAATGCGGCGATGGAGGCGCGCACCGTGATCCAGTGGGACAAGGATGATCTTGAAACGCTGGGCCTGATGAAAGTCGACGTATTGGCGCTGGGCATGCTCACTGCGGTGCGCCGCTGTTTCGATCTGATCGAGCGTTATCGCGGCCTGCATTTCACCTTGGCGACGATCCCGCAGGAAGACGAGAAAACCTACGCGATGATCAGTCGCGCCGATACCATCGGCGTGTTCCAGATCGAGTCGCGGGCGCAGATGGCGATGCTGCCCAGGTTGCAACCTCGCACCTTCTACGATCTGGTGATCGAGGTCGCCATCGTACGTCCCGGTCCGATCCAGGGTGACATGGTGCATCCCTACCTGCGCCGCCGTACCGGTGAGGAGTTGATCAGCTATCCCTCCAAAGCATTGGAAGCGGTGCTTGAACGCACCTTGGGCGTGCCGCTGTTCCAGGAGCAGGTGATGCAGATCGCGATGGTGGCGGCGGGCTACAACGCCAGCGAAGCCGATGGCCTGCGTCGTTCGATGGCGGCGTGGAAGCGCCATGGTGGGCTGGAGCCGCATCGGCTGAAACTCACCGAAGGGATGCTGGAGCGCGGCTATCCGCTGGCGTTCGCCGAGCGCATCTTCGAGCAGATCAAGGGCTTCGGCAGCTATGGTTTTCCGGAAAGCCATGCGGCCAGTTTCGCGTTGATCGCCTATGCCAGCAGTTGGCTGAAATGCCACCATCCAGCCGAGTTCACCTGCGCTCTGCTCAACAGCCAGCCCATGGGTTTCTACAGCCCGGACCAGCTGCTGCAGGATGTGCGCCGGCATGGCGTGGCAACGCGGCCGCTGGATGTGCGTTACAGCGGATGGGAGTGCTCGCTGGAATGGGAACGCGACAGTGAGCGATTGGCGATCCGCCTGGGCTTTTGCCTGGTGCGTGGTTTCAATGCGGAGGACGCATTGCGGATCGAACAGGCGAGGGCGCAGGCGGTGTTTACCGATATCGCCGATCTGTGCCGGCGGGCTGATCTGGATGCGCGTGCACGGGCCTTGCTGGCCGATGCCGGGGCATTGCGCGGGATGGTCGGTAACCGGCATCGGGCGCGCTGGGCAATTGCCGGCGTCGAAGACCAGCGACCGCTGTTCGACGATCAGCCGGCGACCGCCGAGGCTGATGTGGCCTTGCCGATGCCGAGCGTCGGCGAGGATCTGAACGCGGACTATGCCTTGTTGGGAACCACGCTGGAGCTGCATCCACTGGCTCGCCTGCGACGGCAGCTGAGCGCGCGACGTTGCCGCAGTTCCAGGGATCTGGAAAACATGCGCAGCACCGGCAATGTACTGGTGGCCGGTTTGGTGCGCGGCCGGCAGCGGCCGGCAACTGCCAGCGGCGTCACCTTCATCACGCTGGAAGATGAGTTCGGCCAGATCAATGTGGTGGTCTGGCGGCAGCTGGCCGAGCGGCAGCGGCAGGTGTTCCTGGAATCACGGCTGCTGCAGGTCAGTGGACGGCTGGAAGCCGAAAACGGCGTGCGTCATCTGATCGCACGCCGTCTGGATGATCTGTCGCCGCTGCTGGGCAGCCTGGATGTACGCAGCCGCGACTTCCATTGAGGCCCCGCTGAAGCGCGTTCGAAGCGTTGTTCGCAGTTACACCACGTTGAAGCTTGCCGCCAGCGTGCCGACCACCAGCACCCAACCGTCCACCAGCACGAACAGCAATATCTTGAACGGGGCCGACACCAGCATGGGTGACAGCATCATCATGCCCATCGACATCAACACGCTGGACACGACCAGGTCGATGATGACGAACGGGATGAAGATCAGGAAGCCGATTTCGAACGCGGTCTTCAGCTCGCTGGTGACGAAGGAGGCAACCAGTACCGGGAACGGGATCGCATCCGGACTGGCGTAAGGGCCTTGCCCGGCCAGGCCGGCAAAGGTCATCAGGTCGGTTTCGCGTACCTGCGCCAGCATGAAGGCGCGCAGTGGCGCGGTGGTCAGCTGCCAGGCGGTCTGGAAGTCGATCTTGCCATCGAGGTAGGGCGCCATGCCGGTGGACCAGGACTTGTCCCAGACCGGCATCATGATCATCGCGGTCAGGAACAGGGCCAGACCAAGCAGGATCTGGTTGGACGGCGTTTGACCGGTTCCAAGTGCCTGACGCAACAGGCCGAGCACGATGATGACGCGGGTGAAGGCGGTGAGCACCAGCAGCATCGATGGCAGCAAGGTGATTGCCGTCATCAGCAACAAGGTCTGCAGCGGCAGGCTGACCGGTGCACCGCCGATCTTGCCAACGTTCACATCGGGCAACGCCGGTACCTGCGGGCCGGGTGCTGCCCAGGCGAACAGTGGCAATGCCAGCAATGCCAACACGATCAGCAGCTGCCAAAGCGTGCGTGGGTTGAAGCCGCGTGGGTAAGAGCGTTGGCCCGACATCATCAGGGTTCCTTGCGCAGCTTCTGTGCCAGCAGCTGGGCGAAATTCGGTAGTTGTTTGAGATTGGGCAGGGCCGGTGCCGGTGTTTGCGGCAGCGGTTCCGGCAGCTGGTGCAAGGTGCTGATGCCACTGGCGGTGATGCCGAGCAGCAGCTGCTGGCCATTGACGTCGACCACCACCACGCGTTCCTTGGCGCCGACATTGATGCTGGCGACCACCTTCAGGCCCTCGGCCGGTCGGAACGTGCCGCCGGGCATGCGCTTGAGCAGCCAGCCCAGGCCGATGATCAGGCCCAGTACCAGCAGCAAGGTGAAGAACGCGCCGAACAGGCCGGGCGCGCTGGCCGCATGCTGGCCGACCGGCGCGGCCGCCTTGGCGGCCGGTGCGGCATAGGCGAGCAATGCGATCAACGCAGTCTCCGGATGCGCTCGCTGGGGCTGACCACATCGGTCAAGCGCACGCCGAAGCGATCATTGATGACGACGACTTCGCCATGCGCGATCAGCGTGCCATTGACGAACACGTCCAGTGATTCGCCGGCACCGCGCTCCAGCTCCACCACCGAGCCCTGGTTGAGCTGCAGCAGGTTGCGGATCGGCAGACGCGCGCGACCGACTTCCAGCGACAAGGTCACCGGTACGTCGAGGATGACGTCCAGGTCCAGATCGGTGGTGCTGCTGTTGTCGGCCTGCAGGTTGCTGAACTGTGCAGGTGTGGCGCTGTTTTCAGCTTCGGGGGAGTGGTTGTCATTCATCGGTGTTTTCCTGGATCACGGGGACGCTGGGGCGCTTCCCCGGAGGATGGGTTGCAGTGATCTTGATGGCGTTGCGTTCGTTGGACACACCAAACTCGCCGGTGAACACCGGGATGCCTTCCACGCACAGCGGCACCTGCTTGGGCATTTCGATGGGCAGCACATCGCCGATCTTCAGTCGGGTCAGCTCGCGCAGGCTCATGCGGCGCTTGGCCAGCACGCTGGACAGTTCGACTTCTGCGGTGTCCAGCTGCTCGCGCAGCATCACCGCCCAGCTTTCGTCGCGGTCGTTGCGGTCACTCTGGATGCCTGCATCGAGCAGTTCGCGGATCGGCTCCAGCATCGAGTACGGCAAGGTGATGTGGATGTCGCCACCGCCGCTGTCGAGCTCGACGTGGAAGCGGCTGACCACCACGTACTCGCGCGGGCTGACGATGTTGGCGAAGTGCGGGTTGATTTCGGAGTTGATGTAGTCGAAGTCAACGTTCATCACCGGGCCCCAGGCTTCACGCAGATCGGTGAAGGTCTGCTTCAGCAGCAGCTGGATCACGCGCATTTCGGTGGCGGTGAATTCGCGGCCTTCGATACGGGTGGGATAGCGCCCGTCACCGCCGAAGAAGTTGTCGACGATGGCAAATACCAGGGTCGGCTCGAACACGATCAGGCCGGTGCCCCGCAGCGGCTTGAAGCGGATCAGGTTGAGGTTGGTCGGTACATACAGCGAGTGCAGGTAGTCACCGAACTTGATCAGCTCGATGCCGCGCACCGACAACTCGGCCGAGCGCCGGATCAGGTTGAACAAGCCAATGCGCCACAGGCGCGCAAAGCGCTCATTGACCATTTCCAGGGTCGGCATGCGCCCACGGATGATGCGGTCCTGGCTGGCGAAGTCGTACGAACGCGCTTCACCCGGTGCCGCCTCCGGCTCGGCGGTATTGACCGAGCCGGAATCGACGCCATGCAGCAGGGCGTCGATCTCGTCTTGGGACAGCAGGTCGTTGATGCTCATCGTGGCGCCTTACTGGGTCACAAAGCTGGTGAACAACAGCTCATCGGCGCTGTTCTGGCCGGTCTCGGCCTTCATCAGCTTCTGTACTTCGGCCAGCGCGGCGGCCTGCAGTTTTTCCTTGCCCGCGCGGTCGGCGATCTGTGCCGGCTCTACCTGCGAGAACAGCATCAATAATCTGGCGCGGATGGCGGGTGCATGGGTCTGCAGCGCGGTCAGCGCGAGCGGATCACGGGTCATCAGCTGCACTTCGACCTGCAGGTAACGCGGGCCATCGACCGGGCCGCTGAGGTTGACCACGAAGGCCGGGTCCAGCGCGAAGTACTGGGCCGGCGCGGGGGTCTTGGGCTTGGCTTCCTTGCCGGCTTCGGCGTGGTCCTTGCCCTGGGTGAAATACCAGACGCCGCCACCGGCTGCGGCAGCAGCAAACACGGCGATCAGGGCAGGAACCAACAACGAGCGCTTCGGTTTGCTTGCCGCTTCCTTGTTTGGTTCAGCTTTGCGGTTTTTATCAGCGGCAACGGCCACGTGGAGCTCCTCAGGATTGCTGCCCAGTCAGATGCAAGGGCTGTGCCGGAGGAGGTGGTGACGGTCTATTGACGCGTGGTGTGGGTTCTTGTGGGAGCGGTGTAAACCGCGAAGCTGGCGATCTGTCGGATGGTCAGCTTCGCGGGTTAAAACGCAACCACAAAAACCCGGGATAGATCCCAAGTGCATTAAAGTG
>NZ_JBSPUF010000006.1:116707-146227 GCF_056861425.1 Stenotrophomonas sp. 21LCFQ19
GGGGGGGGGTGCTGTCCCCCCCCCGGGGGGGGGGGGGGGGGGGGGCGCCCCCCCCCCCCCCCCCCCCCCGCTCCCACAAAAGCCGGGCTTAGAGCCATAGTGCATTCCAGTACGGGTAGAAGCGCGGAGAGCTCACAAGCCCGGCCCTGACCGGATTCATGATGATGTACCGGGCTGTCGCCTTCAGGTCCCGATCCTTGCGAATGGCCCGGTCATGAAAACCCGGTGACCAAATAGGGCGGCTGATCGATTCTGGCAAGCTGCGTGCCGTATTGGATTTTATGCTCCGCACCAATGAGCTGAGAGTGGTACAGGCACCCAGCTGTACCAGACCATGCCAGTGGTCTGGCATCAGTACCCAGGCCAATAGCCGTGCATCACGCCAAAGCAGGGGGTGATACAAGGCTTGAGCTATGCGCGAGGCCAGTTGGAAGTCCAGAAAAAACGGCTGGCGAGCTAGCGTTGTGAAGGTGAGCAGGTATGCGTGGCCGGGTAGGGATACTCGGCCTGTGCGGAGGGTTTTGGATCCTGGCTTTGGGCTGATTGCTGGAAGCGCCATCAACGCAGGATGGCGCTGCGGCTTCCCAAGTGCTGTCAGCACAGTGATCGTTTGTAGATGGGCGGATGGATCATCAGCCTCGCGGTTTACACCGCTCCCACAAAAGTGGTGGGCCTTGTGGGAGCGGCGTCAGCCGCGAGGCAGGGAATGTTTCAGATCATCAGCTTCGCGGTTTACACCGCTCCCACAAGAGAGTGATCTCAGGCATACGCATCCAGCAGGCCGCGCATACGCAGGTTGTGGCTGGAGGTTACGGGGAGGTCGCTGCCTTCCAGTTGGTTGCCGGATGGCAGTCCGCTGCCCGTCTCGCCCTTGTCGCCCTGCTGCTGCGACCCGGACTGCTGGCCCACATCGGCATGGCTGAGTTGCAGGCCTTGCTCGCCCAGCATTTCGCGCAGGCGCGGCAGGCTGCTTTCCAGGGCGTGGCGGACATCGGCGTGGGCGCTGCTGAAACTGGCGTGGACGCGGTCGCCGTCCAGCTGCAGTTTGACGTCGATCTCGCCCATGTTTTCCGGATTGATGCGGATGTGGGCGTGCCCGATCTTCTGCTCCGCCAGCCAACCGACGCGGGCGCCGATGGCTTCGTCGAAGTCGCCGGCATTCAGGTCCGGGGTTGGCGTGGGTGCGGTGATGCTGCTGGCCGGGGCGCTTGCGCGGACTTCCTGCAAGGCCTGGTTGTGTAACAGGGACGCAAACGTGGTGGGGGCAGGGGTGTCGGCGTCCAGGTTCAGGGTGTTTGCATCGTCGCTCGCGGTTGCGGCGGCCAACGGCAGGCTCAACTCTGCGCTGGCCTCGTCAGCGCTGATGGTGGCCGGCTTGGCTGAGGCAGCAGCCGGAACGGCTGGCAGGGCAGGGAGCGCCGCCGCCGGATTGGCTGGCGTGGCCTCATCCTGGTTCGCGGCTGCCAGGGCCGCTGGCGCCTGCGTTGCAGGCTCCGTTGGCTGGGCAACGATCGCAGACAGCCCAAACGGTGGCCAAGGCGCATCATCCGCCGCGGTCTGCGTGTCGGGCTTGTCGTCGTTGTTGGTACTGCTTTCGGTGGCGGTGCTCTGTTCCGTAGTGGTTTCGCTGCCACCGTCTTCGCTGCGCGTTTCGCTGGCGGGCTTGGCATCACTGCTTGCTTGCTTGCTGGCTGCAGGCTTCTGCGTGGCTGGCTTGCTGTTGAGCATTGCGTCGAAGCCGTTGTTGCTGGACTTGTCGGTGCTGTTGCTGCGCGCGCCGCTGTTGTCGATGCTGCCGGCACCGCCGAGTGCGGGGGAAAGAACGTTCACTGGCTTTCTCCCTCACCCTCGGCGTTCTTCAGGCGCACACGGCGGGCACCGATATCATCCATCTCGCGCTGGTCGCGACGATCGGCGACCTGTTTTTCCTGGGCGCGGTAGCTTGCCGCCAGCTGTTCCAGCACGGCCTTGTCGCGGCTTGCGAGCAGCAGGCGGGCACGTTCGGCGTCAACGCGCTCCTGGTTGCTGTCCACGGTTTTGCTCTGCGCTTCCACCGCGTTGTCGAGGCGATCAAGGAAAGCGCGGCGATTGAGCAGCTGGGCGGCGCTGGTGGTCGCCAGCTGTGCGTTCGCGTACTCGTCGGCGTACTGGCGCAACTCGGAAAGGCGCGACTGATGCATGTCCAAGGCCTGTTGGCGTTCTGCCAGGGCTTTGGCGACTTCATCTTCGCGATCCTGCGCGTGGCGCAGCAGCGGGTCCAGGCGACGGCTAGGGCTCATGCGGGCGTCTCACTATCTACCAATTGATGCAATGCGCTGAGGCTGTGACTCAGGTCGGCGGCGTTGTGCACGTCCTGGCCAAGGAAATGCATGATCTCGGGCCACCGATCCAATGCTTCGTCGGTAAGCGGGTCGTTGCCGCGCTGATAGGCACCGATGGCGATCAGGTCGCGGTTGGCCGTGTAGGCCGATACCAGCTGCTTGAGCTTGCGGATACGTGCGCGCCAGACGTCGTCGGCGATGTCCTGGACCACGCGGCTGACCGAGGATTCGACATCGATGGCCGGGTACAGGCCGCTGTCGGCAACGCGTCGCGACAGCAGGATGTGACCGTCGAGAATGGCGCGGGCGGCGTCGGCAATCGGGTCCTGCGGATCGTCGCCTTCGGTGAGCACGGTGTAGAAGGCGGTGATCGAGCCGCGGCCCTTGGCACCGTTGCCTGCGCGCTCGACCAGCGCGGGTAGTTTTGCGAACACCGACGGCGGGTAGCCGCGGGTGGTTGGCGGCTCGCCAACCGACAGGCCGATCTCGCGCTGCGCCTGGGCGAAGCGGGTCAGTGAGTCCATCAGCAGCAGCACGTTCAAGCCCTGGTCGCGGAACCACTCGGCGATGGCGGTGGCGCGGTAGGCGCCGTGCAGGCGCGCCAACGGCGGGCGGTCTGCCGGACTGGCGACGACCACCGCGCGGCGAAGGCCTTCCTCGCCCAGTGTTGACTCGACGAAATCGCGCACTTCGCGGCCACGTTCACCGATCAGGCCGACCACGATTACATCGGCAGCGGTGAAGCGGGTCATCATGCCCAGCAGCGTCGATTTACCGACACCGGAGCCCGCGAACAGACCGACACGCTGGCCGCGCCCAATTGGCAGCAGCGAATTGATTGCGCGCACGCCAACGTCCAGTGGCTGGGTGATCGGCTCGCGTGCAAGTGGGTTGATCGACACGCCGGCCATGCTCACCACGCCCTCAGCGCGGATCGGGCCCTTACCATCCAGCGGAACGCCATCGGAGTCGATGACGCGTCCGAGCAGGCCTTCGCCGACCTCGACGCCACCCCGGCGATAGGAGGGCACGACGCGGGCATTGGGCAACAGGCCGTGCAGTTCGGCGCTGGGCATCAGATAGGTGCGGTCGCCGGAGAAGCCGACGACTTCGGCATCGACCCAGCCACCATCGATGATCTCCACCTTGCAGCTGGCGCCCATCGGCGCTTCGCAGCCGACGGCTTCGAGGGTGAGGCCAACGGCGCGGCGCAGGATACCTTCGCGGACCAGGCCGTGACCGCCACCGGCATCCAGCGAGATGCCATCCAGGCGCGCGGCCAGGCGCAGGTTGCGTGCGGCAGCCCAGTCGGCGGGAGCGGGCGAGGGCGCGGAGGCAGAATTCATTGGCTGGCTCCTGCGCGGCGCAGCACGGTGGCCAGTGCAGCGCGCAGGCGTGCATCGAGGGTGCCATCGACGCGCACGGCCTCGGCGTGCACGCGCAGGTCGCCGCGGCTGAGGCTGTGGTCGGGCACCAGGCGCTGCCCGGCCGGCAAGGTCAGCAGATTGCTGATTGCAGCGATGTCATCCGGGTGCAGGCGCACCTCGACGTCGCGGTTGGTGCCGCTGACGGTATCCAGCGCCTCGTCGATCAGATCCTTGAGCAGCGATGGATCGGCCTCGTAGGCTCGGCTGATCAAGGCGCCGGCAATACGTACCGACAGTTCGCCGAGTGCGCCGACCACTTCGTTTTCCAGTCGCACCAACGGGCGGCTGAAGTTGTCGAGGATGCCCTCGATCTGTGCGGTCAGGCGACGCACTTCGGCCTGGCCCTGCGCGTAGCCTTCGGCATGCCCCTGCTGGAAGCCTTCTTCCTGTGCGGCATCGCGGATTGCCTGGATTTCCTCCAAGGTCGGCGGCTGCAAGGCGGGAGCTGCCGGCTCGGCAACGATGGTTTCCAGCGATGCGAGGTCGAACTCCTCCGCCACCGACGGGTTGGCCGGTGCGTTCAGATCCGGGGCGTGCCAGCGCACGGCATTGATCACAGCATGGCCTCCGCTGCGCCGCCGAGGGTGATGGTGCCTTCATCGCCCATGCGTTTGACGATGGCGAGGATTTCGCGCTGCGCGCCCTCCACATCCGACAGGCGTACCGGGCCACGCGCTTCCATGTCTTCGAGCAGGATCTCGGCTGCCCGCTGCGACATGTTGCGGGTGATCTTGTCGCGTACCTTGATGTCGGCGCCGCGCAGGGCCAGGCCCAGGCGTTCGCCGCTGACTTCGCGCAACACCAACTGCATTTCGCGATCGTCCAGGTCCACCAGGTCGTCGAACACGAACATCAGGTCCTGGATGCGGCTGCCCAGCGGCGAATCGATGCGGGCGATCTCGGTGAGGATGGCCTGGTCCTGGCCGCCGTCCATGAAGTTGAGGATGTTGGCAGCACACTGCACGCCGCCGATGTTCGACGACTTCAGGTTCTGGTTGCCGGCGAACTGGCGCTCCATGATCTCGTTGAGTTCGTTCAGCGCGTTCGGCGGAATGCCATCGAGGGTCGCAATGCGCAGCAGCACGTCGACGCGGGTGCGCTCGGGCAGCAGCTTCAGCGCTTCGGCGGCCTGGTCGGTTTCCAGGTGGGCCATGACAATGGCGATGATCTGCGGATGCTCGTTGCGCACCAGGTCAGCGACTGCACGCGGGTCCATCCACTTCAGCGCATCCAGGCCAGTGGTGTTGCGGCCGAGCAGGATGCGGTCGATCAGGTTGCTGGCTTTCTCATTGCCCAGCGCCTGCACCAGCATGTTGCGGATGTAGTCGTCCGAGCCGACGCTCAGCGAAGTCTTGTTGCCCAGTTCGGCGCCGAAATCATCCATCACCTGTTGCACCTGCTCGCGGGTGACGTCGCTGAGCGTGGCCATGGCGATGCCGATCTTCTGCACTTCCTTCGGTTCCATGTGACGCAGCACTTCGGCCGCGTCGGTCTCGCCGAGCGACAGCAGCAGTACGGCGGCACGTTGCACGCCGGTCATCGGCATTGCATCAGTCATTTGACACCCATCCCTTCACTACCTGGGCAACCCGCTTGGAGTCGGTCTTCACTGCTTCGCGGGCCATGCGCAGGCGTTCTTCATAAGCGTCCACCGGCAGCGCCAGGGTGGGCGCGCCTTCCAGATGCAGGCGATCGGCAGCCAGCGCCGGCATTTCAGTGCCGTCGTCCAGAACCTGTACATCAGCGCGCAGCGGATCTTCGGCACCCGGCAACGCCTTCGGTGTGCCGGTGATCTGACGCAGTGCAGGACGCAGCACGCCGAACAGCAGGGCAAGGACCACGATGGCGCCAAGCACCAAGCGCAGTGCATCACGCACCTGCGGGTTCTCCCACCACTTGGGGGCTTCGACCGGAATGGATTCGCGCACGAACGGTGCATTCATCACCGACACCGTGTCGCCGCGTTCGGCGCTGAAGCCGACGGCCTGCTTGACCAGCGCTTCGACGCGGGTCAGTTCGGCGGCAGTGAGCGGCTGGTCGGTCTGCTTGCCGTTGGCACCGGCACGCGGCACATGGTCCACCAGAACCGCAACCGACACACGGTTGACCCGGCCCGGCGGCTGGCGGGTGTGCTGCAGGGTGCGATCCAGCTCGTAATTGCGGGTGGCGTTCTTGGAGGTTTCGGTCGGCGTGGCGGCGGTAGCCGGCGGTGCTGCAGCGGCGCCCGGCGGGGTGTTGCTGGTCGCACCGGGAATGCCCTGCGGGCCGGCGGTGGCGCTGCTGTTCTCGCTGATCTGCTCGCTACGAACCTTCTGCGGCTCACCGTTGAACAGCTCGCGGGCTTCCTCGGTGACCGAGAAATCCATGTCGACGCTGACTTCCGGATTGACCCGACCGGCACCGGTCATCGGCTCCAGCAGTTCGCGGATGCGTTGGTTGTAGGAACCTTCCAGGCGCCGCACCTGGTCGAACTGTGCAGCGTTGAGCGCGGCTTCGCTGTTGGGGTCGGCAATGGTGAGCATGCGCCCGCTCTGGTCGACCACGGTCACGCGCTCGGGTGCCAGATCAGGAATGCTGGAAGCGACCATGTGCACGATGGCATCCACCTGGTTGCGTTCCAGCTGCTGGCCACCGCGCAGTTCCAGTACGACCGAGGCACTGGCGACATCGCGCTGGCGGGTGAAGGCGCTGGGCTTGGGAATGGCCAGGTGCACGCGAGCATCGCGGACCGGTCGCAGGCTGCTGATGGTGCGCACCAGCTCGGTCTCCAGCGCGTGCTGGTAGCGCGCGGTTTCGACGAACTGGCTGACGCCGAAGCCGGGATCGCGCTCCATCATCTCAAAGCCGAGGCGGCCGCTCTCGGTCAGGCCGGAACCGGCCAGTTTCAGGCGTGCGTCGTGCACGTTCTTCTCCGGCACGCTGATGGCACCGGTGGTGGCGTCCAGCTCAAACGGAATCTGTGCGGAGCGCAGCAGGTCGGTGGCTTCGGCGGTCGCCTTCTGGTCCAGCCCGGTGTAGAGCGGCATCATCTGCGGCTTCTGCGCCCAGAAGAAAACGAACAGACCGGCTGCCACGGCAACCGTGATCATTGCCATCAAACCCAGACGGCGGGTGATCTGCAGGCTCTGCAGACGGTCGAACCAGGCGCCAGCCCGTTCCGGATTCAGTGATTCTCTGGACAGCGCGAGTGCCATGCGTGCGGATCCTTACAGCGGCATGTTCATCACGTCCTGGTAAGCCTGGACGAGACGGTTACGGACTTCCACGGTGGCGCGGAACGCCAGCGAGGACTGTTGGGAGGCGACCATGACCTTGGCCAGGTCGGCATTGGCATCGCCACGCTCGAATGCGGCAGCCAACTGCCCGGACTTCTGCTGGGCTTCGTTGACACCCTGGATGGCACCCTGCAAGGCCTGGCTGAACGAAGGCGCGGCAACGGCATTGCCTTCGGCCAGCCCCTGGATCGCATTGCTGCGCGGCACATCACCAAGGGGTGCGGCTTGCCCGACCTGGTTCTGCAGCGTGCGGATCTGGGAGAGAACAGAGGTGATGGAGTGGGACATCGTGCGGGGTTCCGGGCAACGTGTGGGGGAGCTGATGGGACAGTTGCAAGTTGCATGCCGGAACCGTGAAGGCTTTGATGTTCGTGAATGCGCCGGGTTTCCGTCGCCATCGCGGTACCGGCGGCGACGGTTTGCTGAAGGTCGTGGGGCTGAAACGAAGACGGCCGCCGGAGAACCGGCGGCCGTGATGCGAGTTGCGCAGCGTGGGTGTGGGCAGCGCAGCGGGGCGGGATCTGGGGGTTTTGCGACGCTTGGCCAGACATCCCGGATCTACCCCCGCTTGCCCGGATTACGTCAGCTACTGGCTTCGGCCGAGTCGCGCTCGATGCCGTACTTGCGCAGCTTCTCCACAAGCGTGGTGCGGCGCAGGCCGAGCAGCTGGGCGGCATGTGCCACCACGCCCTGGGTACGCTCCAGTGCTTCATTGATCAGGGTCAGCTCGATGCTGGCCATGTGGTCGCGCAGATCCATGCCTTCGCTGGGCAGCTGGTTGCCGCTATCCGGCGCACTGATCCTGCTGATCAAGCCGCTCGGCTGGCTGGCAGGTTGTGCAGGCGCCGTAGCCTGCTTTCCAAGCAGCATCGGTCGTTCGTCGTCGCTGCTCGTTGCGGTGGCAAGGTTTGCCTGGTCACCGCGGTAGCGACTGGGCAGGTCCTGTACGCGCACGGTGCCGCCGGGATGCAGTACAGCCAGGCGCTCGACCAGATTGGTCAGCTCGCGCACATTGCCCGGCCAGGCGTAGCTGGCCAGCGCCTGCAGTGCTTCCGGGGCGAAACGCACTTCGCCTCGTCCGGTGCGTGCGAGCTGGGTGGCAATGGTTTCCACCAGCACCGGGAGATCGCTGGCGCGCTCACGCAGTGCGGGCACTTCGATCGGAAACACGTTGAGGCGATAGAACAGGTCCTCGCGGAATTTGCCATCGGCGATACGCGATTCCAGGTCGCGGTGGGTGGCGGCGATCACCCGCACATTGCAGCGGATGGTCTGGTTGCCACCGACGCGCTCGAAGCTGCGTTCCTGCAGCACGCGCAGCAGCTTGACCTGCATCGGCAGGCTCATGTCGCCGATCTCGTCCAGCAGCAGGGTGCCGCCTTCGGCCATTTCAAAACGGCCCTTGCGTGCAGTCAGCGCGCCGGTGAAGGCGCCTTTTTCGTGGCCGAACAGTTCGCTTTCCAGCAGATCCGGCGGAATCGCTCCGCAGTTGATGGCGATGAACGGACCGTCGCGGCGCGGCGAACGCTGATGGATGGCACGCGAGACTACTTCTTTGCCGGTACCGGATTCGCCCAGTACCAACACGGTGGTATCGAAATTGGAGACCTGCTCGATCAACTGGCGCAGTTCAGTGACCGCCGGGCTGTGCCCGGTCGGGCCGCTGTCACCGGCATTGTCGGCCTGATGCTCGGCATCCAGTCGCTTCAGGCTGGCACGGCGCAGCAGCGCTTCCATCTGCGCGTGGCGCATCGGCTGTTCCAATGGCCAGACATTGGCTTCGTGCAGGCCGTAGTGGCGCGAGAAGGCCAGCGGATCGCCTTCGGCAAGCAGGATCGGCGGCGGCAGCGAAGTGCCGGCCAGCCAGGTGAAAAAGCCGGCGGCACGGTCGGCATCTTCAAGCGCGCCGACCACCACCGCCATCCAGTCGTTGCTGCGGTGACGGCTGACGTCGATATCCTGCGCTTCGCAGACCCAGCGCGGGTTGAAGTCCATGAACTCCAACAGGGCCAAGGTGCGCTCGGCGCGCATGCCATCGGCGTCGATCACCAGAATGCGTGATTCACTCATCTTCTTGTACCTTGAGTCCTTCCAGGATCGGCATCACTTCCTGGATATAGGACAGCTTGCTGACAAAATTATCGGCACCGGCGCGCAGTGCGTGTTCGCGGTGCTCGGCGTCATCAAAGTGACTGGCGATCACGATGTACGGCGGCTGGTCCTGGGTCTTGATCAGGCGCGTGGCCTGCAGGCCGCCCATTTCCGGCATGGCCAGATCCATCAGCACGACCTGCGGGCGCAGGGCTTCGGAGCGCTCGATCGCTTCGAGCCCATTGGCTGCACTGCCGACCACTTCCAGCCAGTCGATCTTGCGGAAATGACGCATGGCGGCGTTGATGAAGCCTTCATGATCGTCGACCAGCACTACGGTGAGCTTGTTCATGGGAATCCTTGGTCTCAGCCCACACGGGCCAGCTGGGGCTTGCTGCTCTGGCGGCGACGCTCGCGGGCCGGGGCGATATCAAGCTGTTCGCGGTATTTTGCGACGGTCCGGCGTGCAATGTTCACTCCCTGGCGCGACAACAGGCCTGCAATGGCCTCGTCGGCCAGCGGGCGTGCGGCCGGTTCGGCATCGATCAGGCGCTTGACCATGGCCTTGACGGCCTGCCCGGAGACACTGGCACCTTCCAGGCGCACGGCGAAGAAGTGCTTCAGTTCAAAGGTGCCACGCGGCGTCTGCAGGTACTTGCCGGAGGTGATCCGCGAGACGGTGGACTCGTGCATGCCGATCAGGTCGGCCACTTCCTTCAGGGTCAGCGGCGCCATTGATTCCTCGCCGTTGACCAGGAAGGCAGCCTGACGCTCGATGATGACCCGAGCGGTACGCAGCAGGGTGTCGTAGCGCATTGACAGGCCGCGGGTCAGCCAGCGTGCTTCCTGCAGCATTTCGCGCAGCGGCTGGGCGGCTTCACCGCTGCTGTCGGCGACAACCCGCTCGTAGCTGCTGTTGATCGCCAGCCGCGGGGTGGTGGCCGGATTCAGCGCGACGCGCCATTGACCATCGGCGTGCCAGGCGACCACGTCCGGTATCACGCTCAGCTCCTGCTGCGGCAGCAGGGTGTCGCCCGGGCGTGGCTGCAGGGACAGGACCAGGCGGAAGGCTTCCTGCACGTCCTCGACCTCGGCGTCCAGTGTGCGGGCCAGGGTCGGATAGTCGTGGTTGGCCAGCAGCTGCATGTCGGCGTCCAGCAGGCGACGCGCCAGATGGCGGGCCGGGACGTGGCCGGGCAGGGCGGTGAGCTGGGCCAGCAGGCACTCGCGCAGGTCCACGGCGGCCATGCCGGCGGGTTCCCCATGCAGCAGGCGCTGGCGCAGGGCTTCGATATCGGTGCTGCTACGGTCCAGGCGGGCGCTGGCAAGCTGGGTCAGCTGTGCAAGTGGCGCCTGCAGGTAGCCTGCTTCATCGCAGTGGTCCAGCCAGAAGCTGACCACGGCCAGGTCGGCATCGTCCAGTTCATAAGCAAGTGCGTTGAGGATGCGCAGCTGCGGGTCGGTGGACTCACCGGCCGCGACGCGTGCCATGCGGTCTTCGTCGTCGGCGCTCCAGCTGGCGCCGGGTACATCCCACAGATTGCTTTCGGGCAATTCATCGAACGCTGCGGTTTCAGTCTGCGCAACCTCGACATCCGTCGTTGCCGGCGCGTCCTCGGCCTGCTCCTGCAGCTCCAGCAGCGGGTTGCTCTCCAGCGCCTGGCGGATTTCCAGCTCCAGCTGCATGCCGTTGAGCTGCAGCAAGCGGATCGACTGCAGCAAGGCAGGCGTGAGGTGAAGTTGCTGGCCCAGCTGGGCGGACAGTGCGGCTTTCATGCGTTTCCCCGTTGCGGCCAGTGGATGGCTGCGTTGTGGAACGCATCTTGCGTGCTTCATGTCGGGGCGGTAATAGGTGTTGGCCCTATAGCTGTCAAAGCCCGCCCTACGTGATGTAGGTAATTACCTTACATGGCGTCGAATAATTGGCGCAGCGAAAGCGCGCATTTGTTACAAGCCATTGATTCCAGTAGCTTGTGCCGCCGTGGTGACGGGTTTCCGATTTCGTGACACAGATTCGATTTTTCTGGCGCCTTGGCGTCAGGCGAGGTCGTTTTCATGGCGCAGCGCCAACAGGAGCAGGTCGTTGGCGCGACGGCAGCCCAGCGATTCCATCATCCGTGCTCGGTGGGTTTCCACCGTCTTGATGCTGATGCCCAGGTCTGCTGCGATTTCCTTGGTGGTCTGGCCAGTGCCCAGGCGCCGCAGAATCTGCTTCTGGCGTGGTGACAGCGCACCGATGCCGGTTGCCCGTTCCTTGCCGATCAGCGGTGCGAGCATCTTTGCTGAAATCTGCGGGCTCAGGAAAACCTGGCCGGCATGGGCGGCACGCAGTGCCAGTTCCAGCTCGGCAGGTGCGGCATCCTTGACCAGAAAACCGACCGCACCGCGATCGAGTGCATCACGCACATGTGCAGCGTCATCGTGCATCGACATCATCACCGCACGAGCGTGCGGCAGCCGCTGGCGGATATCGGTCAAGGCTTCGAGCCCTGAGCGGCCGGGCAGGGACAGGTCGAGTAGGATCAGGTCCGGCACATGAAACAGTGCCATTTCCAAAGCCTGTTCGGCATTGCTGGCTTCGGCCACCACCTGGATCCCGTCAAATGTCTGCAGCAGCCGGGTGAGCCCAGCACGAACCAAGGTGTGGTCGTCGACAATAAGAACGCGCACAGGAGACCGGGTCATAACGGAAGGCTGCACCTTAGCGGAGCAGCGAGGCAGGCGCCAGAGCACAAAGTGGGAATAGGCTCACCGGTTGCGGCGACTGTCGGCAATCTGCTTGCGATGCAGTCGGAACAAATGGCGTTCGACGGCTGCCAGTAACGCATCATTCTGCGTATCCAGGCGCAGCCACAGCTGCGTCCCCTGTGCTGTATCGGCTTCAGCCAGGACCACGACAGGCAGCTCGATCGCGTCGGGCAGCCATTCAGCGGGCTGCAGGCTGGCGACGCCGGTGGTGCCGGTGACGAAGCCGCCCAGCTGCTCGCGCTGCAGGCGCAGGCCATGCCGCGACCAGCGTAGCGGTGTGGCTGGCGCAGACGGCGCCTCGCGCTGCAGCAGGCGGCCCAGCAGCACGAGGGTCAGGTCCAGGCGTGCTTCCAGCCGCTGCAGTTGCAGGCTGTTGTCGTTGCGTTCGTCGCTGTCGTCCACATTGCGGGCGTCCTCGACGAGGGCGATGCTGCGCAGGAGCATCTCGGCGCTGCCCGGGCGCTTTACCTTGGCACCGGCCTCGAACACCGCTGGCAGTGACAGTTCGCAACTGAGGGTGTCGTCGAACAGCTCGGTTTCAGCAGGATGGGCGATGCCGGTGGGATTCATGCCAGGGTTCCGGCCTGCAGATAGGCGCTGGCCGCGCGGGTGGATTGACGCTCGGCGCGCAGGTGCATGGCGGCCTGGTCGCGCAGCTCACGCATCCGTGCAGTCACGCTGCGTTGTTGTTCCAGCAGTGCCTGCAGGGCATCGGCGCTTCCGGCGGTACCGTTTTCCTGGATATAGCTGCGCAGGCGCTCATCATGGGCGGCGACAATCTGTTCGGCACCGTCATGATCTTCCGCCTCGATGGCATTCTTCAGGGCATCGAGATCGGCGTGCAGGGCATCAAGCATCCCGCTGGCGATGTTGGCCATCAGCGTGCTCCGTTTGCGGTTGACATGCTGCGCTGCTCGGACGGGATGGCGTTCCATGCAGATTCGATCTCTCTGAGCAGGGAGAGTGATTCCTGCAGAGCGGCAACGTCGTTGTTGAGGTTGGCTTCGGTCAAGCGCTGCACGATGTAGTCATAGAGCGTGGACAGGTTGCCTGCAACTTCACCTCCGGCGACATGATCGAGCGAGCCGTTGAGCTGGCCAACGATGGCGCAGGCTTCGCCGATTGCCTTGCCCTTCAATGCCTGGTCGCCCTTGGCAAGGAAGGCTTCAGCGCGCCGCATGCGCTCGCTGGCGCCTTCCAGAAGCAGGGAAACCAGCTTGTGGGGGTCGGCATCCACTACCCGGGTTGAAACGCCGATCTGGCGGTATTGCTCGGCGAAATTGCGGCTGGGACCGTACATGTACTCAATCTCCTGGTATTCGTGCAGTGATGGCAACGACTGCCGATACATCATTTGTGTGGCGTGATCTGCTATCGGCCATCAAGGCGTGCGGCTTGAGCCCGTGCTGGGCTATCAGCCCGACGTCGACGAAAGCTGTTGCGAAAGGTAGCTGCTGGTGCCCTGCATCTGTGACACCAGCTTGTCCATCGCCGTGAACTGGGCGGTATAGCGCGCCGACACCTTTTCCATGCGCGCGTCGAGATCGTCGAGCTGCTTGCTGAGCTTCTTGATTTCCTTGTTGAGCGCGTCGGTACGTTGCACGAGGGTGCCGGTGCCACTGTCCAGGTTGCTCTTGAGGATGCTGTTCATGCCTTCATACAGCTTGCCGCTCTTGCCGACCAGGGCCTCGGCGGCAGCGGGGTTCTTGGCCATCGCCTTGTCGAAGACGCTGGCATCCAGTGACAGGGTGCCATCCTTGGTGATGGTCAGCCCCAACTCTTTGAGGTCGATGACGTTGGCACTGAGCTGACCGCGCAGTTGCTGCTGCAGGCCGCGCACCATCGAGTCGCCCGTCAGCACCGACGCCTGGTCCTTCTCTGCGTCATAGGCGCTGGAGGTCTTCAGCAGGCTGGTGGAGGCGTTGTAGGCGGTAACGAAGGCCTGCACCGCTGTCTTCAGCGGTTCGTTGTTCTGGGTGATGGTCAACGCAGTGGTGGTGCCTACCTCGGCCTTGGTCAGTTCCAGGGTCACGCCGGCGATGATGTCGCTGATGCTGTTGCTGCTGGATTCGCGGTCAAAGCCGTCCACGCGCACGTGCGCGTTGGTCGGGGGGCTGATCTGCGACATGCCACCGCTGCTGCCGTCCCAGGTCAGCGCGGAAAGGCCGCCGTTGCCACCGCTGGCGGTGACCGTCAACGCACCTTCGGTACCTGCATTGACGGCATTGAGCACCAGGTGCTGGCCATCGTTGGCGGTGATGACGGTGGCATTAACACCCTTGCCACCAGCTGCGCTGTTGATGGCGGCGGCGATGCTGGCCAGGTTGCTGCCCGGCGCGATATCGACCGAGATGGAATCTTCCTCGCCCCAGGCGATCGACAGCTTGCCGTCGCCCACCACGGTGTCGGCTGCAAATGCGCCGGAACTGAGCTTCTGCGGCTGCGCCAGGCTGAGCACTTCGATGTTGTACGTGCCGGCGGCAGCCAAGGTCTTGCCGGTGGAGGGGTCGGTGACGATGGTGGCGGAGAAGCCGCTCTTCTCCGGCACCGAGGTTTTGTAGGCGCGCAGATCGGCGGCCTTGCCCATGGCGTCCATCGCCGTCTGCAAGCTGCTCAGCGAGCTCTTGATGTTGCCCAGCGCCGAGAGTTTGGCGGTGGCCGCGGTTCCCTGGGTGTTGATGCGGTTGGCTGCCGGTGCGCGTTCAGCGGCGACCAGCTGCGCAACGATGGTGGGAATGTCCAAGCCAGAGCCAATGGTGGACAGGGAAGACGTAGCCATGGGTTTTCCTCTTTCGGCGAGGGGGTGCAACTGCAGCTGCCACCCCGGATATCGGCACGCGGCGGCATAGCTTTAGCCGCGTGGTTGCGCAGTCATCTGCAAGCGGCGTGCCAGCGCGTTCTGGTGCTCACGCAGGGCAGGCCATGGCGCGTCCTGCCAAGGCGGAGGTGGCTGGTCCTTGATAGCGCTCGATCGAGTTGCCCAGGTGCCGGCTTCGGTGCCGTACTCCTGGCGCTGGGGGTTTACTGGATCCATAACGAACAGGCCCCGCCATTGCGGGCGGGGCCTGTGCCACGGCGGCGTTTTCACGCCGACGTGGAGAGTGTTGCTTGCTGGATCAGCGCAGCAGGCTCAGCACGTTCTGGCTGGTCTGGTTGGCCTGGGCCAGCATGGCGGTACCGGCCTGCTGCAGGATCTGCGTGCGGGTCAGCTCTGCCGTTTCCTTGGCGTAGTCGGTGTCACGAATACGGCTGCGGGCCGACGACATGTTTTCCGAGGAGGTGTTCAGGTTGGCAACCACCGAGGTGAAGCGGTTCTGCACGGCACCCAGGTCGGCACGTGCCGAGTTGATGGTGCTCAGGGCCGCGTCCATTGCGTTCAGCGCGTTGTCGGCGCCGGCGGTGGTGGAGATGTCCAGGTCAGCGAAGCCGGTGGCTGCTGCTCCGCCGGCCCAAGCGCTGCCAACGGCCCCGCCAGCAGTGTCGCCAGTGGTCAGGCCCGTCTGCTTCAGCACATCCGCCGCCGTGCCGGAGACCTTGAAATCGCCCAGCGAAGAAGACAAAGCCAGCTGGCCGTTCTTGTCCAGCGATGCGCTGACGCCCGTGTTGTAGCTCTGGTTGTTGATCGCCTTGACCAGGTCGCTGGCACGCTGTGCGGTGCTGCCTGCAGCGCCGAAGTTGATGGTGACTTCGCCCTTCTTGCCCGCCAGGGTGAAAGTGCCAGCATCGAAAGCGACGCTCTCGCCGCTGACCGAGACGCTGGCGAACTGGCTGCCTGCAGCCTTGACCGACAGTGCCTTCGCGCCATCGTCGGAGTTGTCAAGGGCGATCTTTCCTGCCGCGGCAGTGGCGACGGTGCCACCGGTCGCGGTGTTGATCAGGCCAGCAACCTTGGTGGCAACAGCCTGCTGAGTGGTGGCTGCGTCGGTAGCGTAGGCGGTGGCGGTCACGTTGACCGTTGTGCCGTTGATGTCGATGTTGAACCCAGCAACACCATTGGTGGTGTCCACAGCCAATGCGGTCAGATCGATTTCGCCAGTGCCACCGGCGGTTACGGTGCCGGTCGGTGCAACGGCCGAGGCGGCTGCCGCGGTATCAACCCGGTTCCAGTTGCCCAGGTCCTTGATATTGGCATTGGCAATCTGGGCAATGTCGATGGTCTGGCCCTGGTCGGCACCGATCTGGAACGACTGTGCCTGGAAGCTGCCGTCCAGCAGCTTGGTGCCGTTGAAGTTGGTCTGCTCGGACACGCGCTGGATTTCTGCCTTCAGCAGCTGCACTTCGGCGTTCAGGGCTTCACGGTCGGAAGGCGAGTTGGTGGCGTTGCGCGACTGCACCGACAGCTCACGGATACGCTGCAGGTTGTTGCCGATTTCGGTCAGCGCGCCTTCGGCGGTCTGCGCCATCGAGATGCCGTCGTTGGCGTTGCGGGCAGCCTGGTCCATACCGCGGATCTGGGTGCTGAAACGCTCGGAGATCGCCAGACCGGCGGCGTCGTCCTTGGCGCTGTTGATGCGCAGGCCCGAGGACAGGCGCTGGATCGAGGTGGCCAGGCTGGAGCCGCTGGTGCCCAGGTTACGCTGAGCATTGAGCGACATGATGTTGGTGTTGATGACTTGTGCCATGATTCGAGCTTCCTATGTGGCGTTGGGTCCGGCACATCACCTGGCCGGTACTGGGTGCAGTGGGCGGGGGTAAGAAGAGCCTTAGCACCGCTGCTGATACCAATAACGGCAGCTTTTCCGGCAGCTTTAGCGCCTTGCTGCAAGTGATTCCAAAACCGCAAAACGCACAAGCCCCGGTTTCCCGGGGCTTGTGCGTTTTCGGTGCTCGCTCGGTGCCGAGCCATGCTCGGCAGGGGCATTGCCAGTGAAGCTCCTGCCGAGCATGGCTCGGCATTACAGCTGCGTTTGCTTACTTCAGCAGGCTCAACACGTTCTGCGGCGACTGGTTGGCCTGCGCCAGCATTGCCGTGCCCGCCTGCTGCAGGATCTGCGTGCGGGTCAGCTCAGCGGTTTCCTTGGCGTAGTCGGCATCGCGGATGCGGCTGCGTGCGGCCGACAGATTCTCCGAGGAGGTGTTGAGGTTGGCGATGGTCGAGGTGAAGCGGTTCTGCACTGCACCCAGATCGGCACGCGAGGAGTTGATCGACTGCAGCGCAGCGTCGATGGCGTTGAGTGCATTGTCAGCACCGGTAGCAGAGAGCACGTCCAGATCGGCGAAGCCGGTTTCAGCCGCGCCGGCCGCCCAGTCAGTCGTTGTTGCCGCCGTCAGGCCGGTCTGTGCGGTCAACGATGCGCCGCCAGCAATCGTGAACTGGCCTGATGCCGAAGCCAGCTGCAGATTGCCGCTGGCATCCAACGAGGCGGTGACGCCGGTGTTGTAGCTCTGGTTGTTGACGGCCTTTACCAGATCGCTGGCGCGCTGTGAGGCGCCACCGGCTGCACTGAAGCTGATGGTCGCAGTGCCCTTGCTGCCGGTCAGGGTGAAGTTGCCAGCGGTGAAGGTGGCCGGGGTGCCGCCGACTTCAGTCTGGGCGCCGACCGTGCCGGTCAGGCCGCCGGAAATGGTGATCGGTGTGGCATTGGTGTTGCTCAGGCCGATATCGGTGCCGCTGACGCTGGCGGTAAGCCCTGCGATGTTGGTGCCGATTGCAGTGTTGACCGCGGTAGCCAAGCCGGCAGCGGTGGTGCGCGCCGCGTCAGCTGCCACGTTGATGGTGGTGCCGCCAACCTGGAAGGACAGCGCGGCAGCCGGATCAGCCACACCTGCAAGGCTCAAGGTGCTGGTGCCGGGGGTGGGCGTGCCTGCGACGTAACCGCCGTCAGCGGCGACGGCTGCTGCCGAGGCAGGTGTATCCACGCGGTTCCAGTTGCCCAGTTCCTTGATGTTGGCGTTGGCGATCTGCGCGATGTTGATCACCTGGCCCTGATCGGCACCCACCTGGAACGCCTGGTTCTGGAAGCTGCCATCCAGCAATGCGGTGCCGTTGAAGTTGGTCTGCTCGGCGACGCGCTGGATTTCGGCCTTCAGTAGCTGCACTTCGGCGTCCAGTGCGGCGCGGTCGGAAGGCGAGTTGGTCGCATTGCGCGACTGCACTGCCAGCTCACGGATGCGTTGCAGGTTGTTGCTGATCTCGCCCAGGGCGCCTTCAGCGGTCTGCGACAGCGAGATGCCATCGTTGGCGTTGCGGGCGGCCTGGTCCATGCCGCGGATCTGGGTGCTGAAACGCTCGGAAATCGCCAGGCCGGCGGCGTCGTCCTTGGCGCTGTTGATACGCAGGCCCGAGGACAGGCGCTGGATCGAAGTAGCCAGGCTGGAGCCGCTGGTGTTCAAATTCCGCTGAGCGTTCAGCGACATGATGTTGGTGTTGATGATCTGTGCCATGGGTACGTCTCCGTTGTGCTCGGTGCTTTGCGTTGTGGACTGGCAGATGTGCTGCCGTAGATGTAAATCAGCGAATCATGTTGAACAGCGACATCGACTGCATCTGCGTGAAGATGGTCTGTGCCGCTTGCAGCGCCGCGCCTTCGAGCTTGTACTGCCCGATTGCTTCGGCGTAGTTGAGGTCACGCATCTGCGAGAGCGAGCTCTCGAGCGTGACGGTGTTGGCTTCGCGCAGTGAATCAGCGTTGTCGATTGCAGTGAGCTGAGCGCCACCTGCAGCGCGCGTATCGATCATGCTGTTGGATGCCTGGCGAACATCGCGGATGCTGGCCTGCAATGCGTTCTGCTGGGCGGCCCTTGCCGCGGGGGTGGACGTGTCCATCTGCAGCGTCTGCACCAACTGGTCGATGCTGCTGAACACGTCGCGGGTTTCAGCGGTAGCGGCGGAGAACGTGTCGCCCACTGCCGGGGTACCGTCGATGCGCATGCGCAGCCCCTCGAACACGATGTCTTCGCCGCTGGTATGGGTGCCGGTAGCCACCACCGTGTTGCTGGCATCCACCACCTCGTAGGTGTCCGTTGCGGTGAAGCGAAGGGTGTAGCTGTCACCGGTCCAGCCACCGGAGCTGTCGCGGCCGATGTCGGTGAGCACGGCCTGGCCGGTGTTGCCGGCGGCAGCACGGCCATCCACCGTGCCATCGCCGGTACGGATGCGCATGAAGATCTCACTGCCGGGCAGCGCATCCTTCACGAAGGTGCCTGGCGAGACTTCGACCTGGCGCTGGGTCTGGTCGCCGTTGTAGGTCACCGTGCCGTTGCTAAGCGAGAACGGCGCGCTGGAATCGGCCGCGCCACCGAACAGATAACGGCCAGTACCATCGGTGGTGTTGGCGAGCGCGAGCAACGAGTCCTTGATGGACTTCAGCTCGCTGGCCACAGCCTTGCGGTCCTCGACCGACAGTGCCGGGCTGTTGGCCTGGACAGTCAGGTCCGATACCCGCGTCAACATCTCACCAGCCTGTGCCAGCACGTTTTCCTGCAGGCCGAGGCGGTTCTGCACGGCGTTGGCGTTCTTGCCCAGTTGTTCAAGTTCAGCCAGCACGCGGTCCATGCCCACTGCGGTACCGGATGCCACCGGATCATCCTTGGCAGTGACGATCTTCTTGCCGGTCGCCAGCTGCTGTTCAAGGTGATTCATCTTGCTCTGCTTGGACAACATCAGCGCAACGGACTGGTCATACATCATGTTGCTGGAGATACGGGTACTCATCAGCCCACCGCCTTCAGGATCGTCTGGAACATGGTGTCGGCGGTGGAGATCAGCTGCGAGGCAGCCTGGTAGGCCTGCTGCAACCGGAGCATGTCTGCTGCTTCTTCATCGAGGTTGACGCCGGAGATCGAATCCCGTGATGCCTTGGCGTTGTCGTTGATCACCTGCTGCGCCTGCAGCGAATAGTCGGCGGCGCGTGCAGCGGAGCCGATCTGGGTGGTCAGCCCGCCCAGTGCACCGTTCAAGGTGATGGTGCCGCCGTTGAACGCCTTGGCGTCCTCGACATCGGCCAAGCGCTTGGCATTGCCGTTGTCACTGGAGCCAGGCGCGGTCTTGGTGATATCGAAGCGATCGCCTGCGGCAGGCTTGCCGTCGAGCACGACGTTCCAGCCGTTGGCACTGATGGTCTGGCCCGGTGTGTAAGGGTAGGGGCCGGCCCCATCGATGGTGTAGTTGTTGGCATCGACGAAGCTGATCGACGCTGGATTGAGCAGGGCAGGGTCACCCGCATCCACAACATCCAGGTTGCCAAGCTTGCCGGTCCCGGTATTGGTCAGCGCGGCTGCGCCCTTGATCGGGTTGGCGGCAGCGATGCGCGACGGATCAGTGATCGCCACCGAGAGTTCATGGGTTGCGGCAGCGGTGGGCTGCAGCAGGAAACGGTCGTTGGCGGCGGGACTGCCGCCGACAACGAATTGAACGCCATTGACCACGAACGGATCGGCAGCAGTGCCTGTACCTGTCATCGGTACCGCGTCGCCACTATCGGCGCGGCTTGCCTGCCACGTGCTGCCGTCAAATTTCAGCAGCAGGTTCTGCCCGTCCAGCGCGCTCAGATCGCCATAACTTGCGGTAAGGCTGGCGCTGCCAGCGTTGCCGCTATGTGCCGAAACCTTCGGAATACCGAGGTTGAAGAAATCCCCGCCCATGTCGCCATACAGGTCCATGCCTTCGGCGTGGGACTGATTGAAGGACTGCGCCATGCCAACCGCGATCCGGCCCAGCTCCGCTTGTGCCGGGTCCAGTACGGTTTCACGGAATTCCAGCATGCCGCCGATCTGGCCGCCCAACGCCTTGCTGTCCAGGGTGACCGTCATGCCCTGGGTCTTGATCGCAAGGCGCAGGCGTTCGGGCTGATACGGATCAGCGGCGGTGGTGATCTGCGAGGCGGTGGTACCAACGACCATCGCCTGGCCACCGGCGGAGTAGACGTTCATCACCCCGCCGTCCTGGATCACCGCGGTGCCGCCGGTGTAGCCAACCAGCTTGGAGATCAGCTGGTCACGCCGGTCCAGCAGATCCGGTGCGGCGGCAGCGGCGTTGCTGCCGATGGCTCCGTTGATCTGCGCGATTTCCGATGCGAGCCGGTTGACCTCGTTCGCGGCGGAGATCAAACCGTTGTTTACCTCGCTGTTCAAACTGTCGAGGCTGCTGTTGAGCTGTTTGAAACGGCTGACCAGGGTGTTGGCGTTGTCCAGCACATCACGCCGGTCAGCGGTGCCGGAGGCATTGGATGCCAGTCCATTGACGGCGTCGAAGAAGTTGGACCACACCCCGCTGACGTTGGTCGCCGGGTCCGAGAACAAGGCATCAACCCGGTCAGCCATGCCGGACAGCTGCTGCAACCGTGCCAGTTCGCCATTGCTGTCGAGCAGACGTGAGATCGCCAACTGGTCGGCAACGCGGCGGATGTCGGTGATCTTGGTGCCGTTGCCGACATCGCCATAGCCCACGTCGCTGGGTTCGCGGGTAGCGAAATCCACTTTCTGCCGGCTGTAGCCGTCAGTCTTGATGTTGGCGACGTTGTGGCTGACGGTGGCCAGCGCCCGTTGGAAGGCGATCAGTGCGCTGGTGCCAGTGGAAAGAACATTAGACATGGACGGCTATCTCAACGACGGGTGATGCCGGCAAAACCGGCGTTGCTGGCAAAGGTCTGGCCCAGTCGCGCACCGGCATCACCGATGGCAGCGACGGCGCGCTCGATGGTGGGACCAGCGGCAATGGCAGCGATCTTGGCGGCGTAGGCCGGATCGGTGGCGTAGCCGGCACGCTGCAGGCCCTGGGCGAAGCTGCGAACATCGCTGCCGGCGCTGAGTGCGGCCTGGTAGCGTGGGCTGGTCTTCAGCATGCGCACGTAGTCGCCGAAGCTCTCCGCCATCGAACCATAGGCGCGGAAGCTGGCGGTCTCGTTGCGTCGCTGGCCGTTGACGTATTCGTGGGTACCGGTGGTGGCGCGCTCGCCACTCCAGCCGGTTGCCTTGATGCCGAACAGGTTGTGGCTGCTGTCTCCGTTCTCGCGCTTGATATGACGCTTGCCCCAGCCGGTTTCCAGTGCGGCCTGGGCGACCAGTGCGCGCGGATCGACACCGAGCTCGCGCGCGGCACGTTCGGCGTGCGGCCAGATGCTGGCAACGAAGCCTTCGGGGGTGTGCTTGCCGAGCTTGTCCGCAGCGACGTTGGCCGTGGTGGCATCAACGGCGTCACCACGTTCGGCCGCCGACACCTTGCTCCAGCGGTCATTGCCCATCGCCCAATCGGCAGGAAGTTCGGTCGTGGCAGTTCCCTGGTAGGGGTTGGTGTTGTTCAAGGATGCGTGGAAACTGCTGCTGTCACGGCCGGCAATCAGATCCAGTGCCTGCGCCTGCGGTGCCATGTAGGTGGACTGGTCATTGATGTTCAGCGAAGACAGTGGGTCCTCGCCGAGTGCCGGCGCTGCCCCCAGCGGCAGACCGGTGGCAGCGGGAGCGGCCAATTGATAGGCACGTGCCGCGGCGGCTGGTTTGATGCTGGGGTCGACCGGTACGCTGGCTGCGCCTTCGGCACCGCCGAGCTGACGCGCGATCATGGCCGACAAGCCGAGCCCACGACCGCGCGTCATCGCTTCGGCAATGCGCTGGTCGTACATTTCGCGGAACATCTGGTTTTCACCCGGGAACAGCGAATCGCCGAAGCTGGCATCGCGCATGCTCTTGACCAGCATCTGCGCGAACTGGCCTTCCAGCTGGCGTGCAACCTTGTCGATCTTCGCCGGATCATTGGCGATGGCCGGATTGATTTCCAGCGAGGGCGCGGCGATACGCATGTCAGATCACCTCAAGGTCGGCGGTCAGCGCGCCGGCCTGCTTGAGTGCTTCCAGGATCGCGATCAGGTCGCCCGGTGCCGCGCCAACTTCGTTGACCGCACGAACGATCTCGTCCAGGGTCGCGCCGCCATCAAAGCGGAACATGCGGCTGCCTTCGTTGCTGGCGGTGATTGTGGACTGTGGTGTGGCGACCGTCTGGCCACCACCAAAGGCGTTGGGCTGGCTGACCTGGGTCGATTCGCTGACGGTCACCGTCAAGGAACCGTGCGAGATCGCTGCCGGGCTGACCCGCACCTGCGAGCCGATCACCACCGTGCCGGTACGCGAGTTGACCACGATGCGTGCCGGCGCGGTGCCTGGCGAAAGCTCGACGTTCTCGATGCGGGCCAGCATGCCGATGCGTGCGCCCGGGTCCGTCGGGGTCTGTACCGAAACAGTGCCGCCATCGATCGCACGCGCAGCGCCTTCACCGAAGGTGGCATTGAGTGCGTTGACCATCCGCGAGACGGTGGTGAAGTCGTTCTGGTGGAGGTTCAAGGTGATGTCACCACCACCAGCGAAGACGTCGGGCAGTGCGCGTTCAACCGTGGCGCCATTGGGAATGCGGCCGGCGCTCGGAATGTTCACCGAGACGCGAGAACCATCCTTGCCCTGCGCACCAAAGCCGCCAACGATCAGATTGCCTTGGGCGATCGCATAGACCTGCCCATCGATGCCTTTCAGCGGCGCCATCAACAAGGAACCACCACGTAGCGACACGGCATTGCCGATCGAGGAGACGGTGATGTCGATGGTCTGGCCAGGTTTGGCAAACGGCGGCAGCTCGGCATGGATCGCCACCGCAGCGACATTCTTCAGCTGGGGATTGACGTTCGCCGGAACATTGACGCCCAGTTCGCCAAGCAGGTTCTTCAAGCTCTGTACGGTAAACGGCGCCTGGCTGGTGCGGTCGCCGCTGCCATCCAGGCCGACGACCAGACCATAGCCAACCAGCGCATTACCGCGTACGCCGCCAACCTGGGCAAGGTCCTTGATCCGCTCTGCGTGAGCGGGCAGGGCGACAGCCAGTGCCAGCGCGGCCAGGGCGAGATAACGCTTGAAAGAGAAAGTCTTCATCACAGTGCTCAGAACAGCGCAAACGCCGAGTTGAAGAAACGGCCCAGCCAGCCCATCGCATTGGACTGTGCTACCGCGCCGCGGCCGCCATAGGCGATGCGTGCATCGGCAACCTTGCTGGAGGAAATGGTGTTGTCCGGGTTGATGTCCGCCGCGCGCACTACGCCCTGGATCTGCACCAGCTCATCGCCCTGGTTCAACCGCAGGTTCTTCTGGCCCTGCACCACCAGGTTGCCGTTGGGCAGGCGCTGGATCACGGTGACAGTGACGCTGCCTTGCAGGCGATTGCTTTGTGCGCTGTTGCCCTTGCCGGCGAAGTCACGCTCGGACGACGCGGAGGCACCGAGGATGTCCTTGCCGCCCAGTGTCACCGGTGCGCCAAACAGGGTCGGGGTACCAACGTCGATATCGGACTTCTTGCTGATCGCGGTGCTGGCGGTGGTGGTGGCCATGGTGTTCTCCACCAGGGTGATGGTCAGCAGGTCGCCAACATCACGCGCGCGCCTGTCGCCATACAGATTCAAGCCAGGGCCGGCGGCGTAGATCGCGCCAGCCGTTGGCGCTGCGGCCTGCACGACGATGGGCTGGACCGGTGCCATCGGTGCATAGGGCCGCACATCGCCCGCCAGTGTGCAGCCACCTATCAAGGCGGCGCACAAGGCGATGGAAAGTTGGCGCAGGAGTGGGGTGCTGCTCATGACGGTATCCCTTGGCGACCAATCAGACGTTGTTGTTGAGGTAGCCGAGCATCGAGTCGGTGGTGGAGATGGCCTTGGCGTTCATTTCGTAGGCGCGCTGGGTTTCGATCATCGACACCAGCTCTTCGACCACGTTGACATTGCTGCCTTCCAGCGCACCCTGCACGACGGTGCCGAGGCCGTTGAGGCCGGGTGTGCCGTTCTGCGCCGGGCCCGATGCGGTGGTTTCCAGGTACAGGTTCTCGCCCTTGGCCTGCAGGCCGGCGGGATTGATGAAGTCGGTCAGCGTCAGCGAACCGATTTCCACCGAGGCGGCTTCGCCAGCCATCTTCACGCTGATGGTGCCGTCGGTGCCGATGGTCAGCGATTGCGCACCCTCGGGAATCTGGATGCCAGGCTGCACCGGGTAGCCGCTGTTGGTGACCAGCTCGCCCTGCGCGTTGATCTGGAAGCTGCCATCGCGCGTATACGCCGAGCTGCCATCGGGCATCATCACTTCGAAGAAGCCACGGCCATTGGCCATCACATCCAGTGCGCGACCGGTCTGCTGCTGGCTGCCCTGCTCGAAGTGCTTGGAGGTGGCGACGACGCGGACACCGGTACCCAGCTGCAGGCCGGTTGGCAACTGCGTCTGTGCCGAGGACGAACCGCCGGGCTGACGCACCTGTTGGTACAACAGGTCCTCGAAGCTGGCGCGGTCGCGCTTGAATCCGGTGGTATTGGTGTTAGCCAGGTTGTTGGAGACAACCGACATGCGTGTCTGTTGTGCATCCAAGCCGGTCTTGGCGACCCACAATGCCTGATTCATGGTGCGATTCCTTGGTGACGGATACCGGCCGATTGGCCCTTGCCTGTGTCAATGCATGGGCTGTGCCAAAACTGGTGTCGGAATGTCGACGCTGGGTGCCGTGACGTTGCGCTGGCCTGCGGTTGTGGCCGTGCCTGCCGTGTGGCATGGCTGCGCATGCGCCTGCACGTCGCGTGCAGGTTGAAAAGGAAGAAGCGTGGGTTGGACGACGTCGCGGCAGAAATGGGCAGACCACCATTTCCTGTACTGGACCACGCGAAGGCGAGGGCGCACGCAAGGCATGCGCGCTGGCGTTGTTCTATCAGCCGTTGAGACGCAACAGGCTGTTGGCACTGCGCGCGTTCTCGTCGCCGTGCTTGATGACCTTTACCTGCATTTCAAACTGGCGCTGCAGCTGGATCATCTGCACCAGTGCGCCGGCCGCATCGACATTGCTGGATTCCAGCATGCCGCTGTCCAGGGCCTTGCCTTGGCGTTGGGCAAATGGCTGTTGCGGATCGGTGTTGCGCATCAGTCCGTCGAGACGCCGTTCGAGCCGTTCATTCGGCGCATCAACCACTCGTAGCCGGCCGATCATCGCCATCGTCTGTGGGCCTTCGCCCAACGGAATGATCGACAAGGTGCCGTCGTGACCTATCTCCATCGCTTGGTGCGGCGGCACCGCGATCGGATTGCCATTGTCATCGAGAACCGCATTGCCTTCAGCGGTCACCAGCTGGCCGTTCGGCGTCAACGACAAGGCGCCGCTGCGGGTATAGGCCTCGCTGCCATCGCTGGACTGCACCGCCAGCCAGCTGCCCGGCTGCAGGGAAAGATCCAGCGAATTGCCGGTGATCTGCTGCGCGCCGACGCGGCGATTGAAACCCGCGTCGACATGCACGGCATCCACCCGCGACGGAAACCCCGGCCCCTGGATGCGGAACGCCTCGGTATTGGCCAGCGCTTCCTTGAAGCCCGGGGTGTCCGAGTTGGCCAGGTTGTGCGACACGGTGGCCTGTGCCTGCAGCGAGGCACGGGCGCCGGTCATGGCAACGTAGAGGGCTTTGTCCATAGGGCGGGGATTCGCAGGTTGGTAGTCGGGGGTGGAAAGTGGAAGCAGGCTTGGGGCAGCGGTTGGCGAAGCGGCGCAAACCACTCGCCTTTCCGTCAACAAGCAACATCATGGAAAGACAACAGCGGAGTCGGGCCGTGAATCGGCAAACTGCTGGCCAATCCCCGATCCCGACTTGCCAATCCCAGCGTCAGCGGATGTTGATGATGGCCTGGGTGACCTGGTCCTGCGTCGAAAGCATCTGCGAGTTGGCCTGGAAGTTGCGCTGCGCAACGATCATGTTGACCAGCTGCTCGGTGAGGTCCACCGTTGAGGCTTCCAGTGCGCCGGCCTGGACCTGGCCGAAATCCGAAGAGTCAGGCGCGCCGACGCGCGGGTTGCCCGAAGAGAAGGTCTCCACCCACAGGCTGTTGCCCTGGTTCTGCAAGCCTTGCGGATTGTTGAAGGTGGTCAATGCCACCTGGCCCAACGGCTTGTCGTCGCCATTGGAGTAGCGCGCATAGACAACGCCCTGCTCGGAGATGCTGATCTCATTGAGCTTGCCGGCAGCATAGCCATCCTGGCGGGTATCGCGTACCGCGAATTTTTCGCCGTACTGGGTTGAGCCTGCGACATTCAAGGTCAGGTTGACCACGCCGGCGCCGGTGCTTGGCGTGAACGGTGCCAAGGTGATGTCGCCATTGGCCGGGCTGATCAAGGCGCCGGCGTTGGAGAACTGCAGCAGGGTCGGTGCGCCAGCAGGCTGGCCATCCACATAGTTGTGTACCTGCCACTCATTGGCGGTACCGGTCTTCACGAAGTACGAGGTCTGGGTATGGCTGACGCCCAGTGAGTCGTACACGGTGATGCCACCGGTGGAGTGGTTGTAGGTGTTGGAATCGGCTGGATCGAATGGCGTTACCGTCGGTGCTGGCGCATTGCCGGGCAGGGTGAACGCCATGTTGACCAGGGTGCTCTGCTTGGGCGGGCTGTCGGTATTGAGCAACTGCAGGTCGGTCAGCTGGCCATCAAAGCGGGTGCCGTCAGCGTTCGGTGCAAATACCTGCAGGCGTGCGCCCTGCGGATTCACCACATAGCCGTTGTTGTCGGTCTGGAAGTTGCCTGCGCGCGAGTACACGCGCGCGCCGTTCATATTCAGGGTGAAGAAGCCTTCGCCGGCCACGGCAAGGTCCAGGCTGCGCCCGGTCTGGCTGATATTGCCCTGCGAGAACTGCTGCGCCACATTGCTCAGGCGTGCGCCGGAACCCATCGCGTTGCGTGACAGGCCATAGCTGGTGGCGTTGAACAGGTCCGCGAACTCGGCGCGGGATTCCTTGAAGCCGGTGGTGTTGACGTTGGCGACGTTGTTGGCGGTGACATTCAGGTCGGCGTTGGCCGCGTTGATGCCCGACAAAGAGACATTGAAGCCCATGGCGATACTCCTGGGAAATCGAAGAGGGGGCTCAGCTGACGCGGAGCACGTAGTCGAGCGGGGCAGTGCCCAGCCCCTTGAGGTTCAGGTACAAGCCATCGGAGCCCACCGTCACGCTTTCAACTTCAGCCTCGACGTAGGTGGCGAGCTTGGTTTGTTCGCCGGCGCTATCGGTGTGGGCGGCGGTAATGGTGTAGCTGCCAGCCGGCATGCGCTTGCCATCGGCATTGGTGCCATCCCATTGGAAGGCAACCTCGCCAGCAGCGTTGGCAGGTACGGTCAGCTGATTGACCTTCAGGCCATTCGCATCGGTGATGTCTACGGTGACCGTACCGGCCGACGGCGCCGCAACCGTGCCGCTGGTGCCGCCCTCGGCCTCCAGTGAGACCTTGGTGGAGGGCACCATCACGTCATGCCCGACCAGCGCCGCGCCGCGCAGTACCTGGTCGCTGGCCATGGATTCCTGGAAGCCCTTCACCGAAGTGTTCAGATCACTGATGCCCTGTACCGTGGACAGCTGCGCCATCTGCGCGACCATCTGGCTGTTGTCCATGGGTTTGGTGGGATCCTGATGCTGCAGCTGGGTAGTCATCAGCTTCAGGAAGTCGGCTTGATCCAGCGAGCCCTTGTTCTTGCTGGTGGCCGTGGTGTTCGGCGCAGTGAGGCCGAGCGACGTGTAGAGATCGGAGTTGACGCTGGTGCTCATGTCGGCAGATTCCTGGGGGAGTGGGCTCAACGGCCCATCGTCAGCGTGGCCAGGGCAAGTTCCTTGGCGGTGCTGAGCATTTCCACGCCGGCCTGGTAATTGCGCGAAGTGGAGATGAGGTTGACCATCTGCGCGACCGGGTCGACGTCGGGCGAATACACATAGCCTTCGCCATCGGCAAGCGGATGGTTGGGTTCGTAGCGTTTGATCGGCGGCGCATCGCTCTGTGCGATCTCCTTGACCTGCACGCCGGTCAGGTTGGGATCATTGCGGCTGGTAACGGCCTGGAAGATCGGTTCCAGCGGCTTGTAGACCGCCTGTGGCGACCCCGCGATCGAATCGGCATTGGACAGGTTGGAGGCAATGGTGCTCATGCGCACCGACTGCGCCTGCAGCGCCGAGCCGGCAATATCAAAAATGGGCAGGTTGCTCATGGCGTGCTTCCTTACTGGCCAGTGATGGCGGTGAGCATGGTCTTCACCTTGGACTCGACGAAGCTCAGCGACGCGCGGTATTCCAATGCGGCGCGGCCATAGGCGGCGCGCTCGGTATCCGGGTCGACGGTGTTGCCGTCGAGACTGGGCTGGGCACCTTCGCGCAGGATCTGGAACGGGTTGAGCCCGTTGGCGCCGCCGATGGCGTAGTGCTGCTCGGCCGTGGCGGTCAGCAGGCCATTGCCGCTGGTCGCACCTTGGGCATTGCGCAGGGCGGCATCAAAGTCGAGGTCGCGGGCCTTGTAGCCGGGCGTGTCGGCATTGCTCAGGTTGCTGGCGATCAGCTTCATGCGCTGCTCGCGCAGTGGCATCGCCTGGGCGTGGATGCCGAGATAGTTGGAAAACAGGTTGGCCATGTGGAACCTCCCACGGAACGTTGCCGGGGAAGCTGCAAAACCTGTGCCAGAAAGCCATGTAGTGCCGAGCCATGCTCGGCAGGGGCCTTGCCGGGGTAACCGCCAATGGCTTTGCAGGAGTGGCGCCAGCCACGACGCCATCGCTGCGGCAGCCCGCCAGGAGAGACCTTCCCCGTGGCTACGCAAACAGGAGGGGGCGGTAGTGGGGGGGGGGGGGGGGGGGGGGGGGGGGGGGGGCGGGCGCGCCCCCCCCCCCGGCGGGGCCGGCCCGGGGGGGGCCG
>NZ_JBSPUF010000006.1:146237-164273 GCF_056861425.1 Stenotrophomonas sp. 21LCFQ19
GGCGCCGGCCCCCCCGGGCGGGGGGCGCGCCCCCGCCCCCCCCCCCCCCCCCCCCCCCCCCCCCCCCCCCCCCCCCCCCCCCCCCCCCCCCCCCCACTACAGGGGGCAAACTCAGTTGTACGCGTACTGGGTCTCAGCTACATGCCGCAGCCGCTGCAGGACGAAATCAGCCAGCTCATGCGGGCTGTACTTGGCCACGAAGGCATTGGCACCGACCCGTTCCACCATGGCGTTGTTGAAAACGCCCGACAACGAGGTGTGCAGGAGTACATATAGACCAGCCAGCCCAGCATGGCGGCGGATTTCCGTCGTCAACGTGTAGCCGTCCATCGCCGGCATCTCGATATCGGAGATCACCATGGCGTAGCGCTCCGCTGGGTTCTCGCCCGAGGCATGGATCTGCAACAGGTGTTCCAGTGCCTGCTTGCCGTCGGAAAGCAGGGTGGCGCTCACCCCCAACTGGTCCAGTACGCTGCGAATCTGTTGGCGGGCCACGCGTGAATCATCAACCACCAGCACCTGCATCGCCGGAGCGTCGTCCGGCAGTGCCATGGATGGGTCGAGCACCGCTTCGCTACGTACCTGGGCGATGTCCGCGAGCACGCTTTCCACGTCGATGACCTGGATCAACTCACCCTGAAAGCGGGTAACTGCGGTCAAGTACGTCGATTCTGCGCCCAACTCCGGTGGAGGGTGGATATCTTCCACCGCGATGTTGACGATGCGCTCAACCCCGCTGACCAGGAAACCCTGTACCGAACGGTTGAATTCGGTCACCACCAGATAGCCTGGCGAGGTGTCGGCCTCGGGTTCGCGCTCGGGATGGCCGATGGCCAGGCCAAGATCCAGCACCGGCACCGAGCGGCCACGCACGTCGGCCACGCCGGCAAACTGGGTCGGCAGGCCGGGCACCTGGAACAGTGCCGGACGGCGCAGCACCTCCTGCACCTTGAATACATTCACGCCAAAAAGCTGACGTCCGCCAAGGCGGAACAGCAGCAGGGCAAGGCGGTTGTGGCCGGCCAGCCGGGTCCGCTGGTCAATTCGGTTGAGCAGGTCTTGTGACATGAGTGCTGTATCGGCGGCAGGTGCCGACAACTTGAGTGCTCGCCAGCCGGGCAATTGGCACGGCGCTTGCAGCGACATCCATCGAACTGTTCCTGAGCCGGTGGCCGCCGCTGATGCGCTTACTCCTTTCTATTTGCCTGCTGTTGCCATCACTGGCCGGGGCCACCGCTTTCCAGCCGGTGGAGTCGATCCGTTCCGCAGCCCTGGCCACGCTGGGGGCAGGGGAGAGCGGTGAAGCCAATGTCGATGCCAACCTGCGCCTGCCGGCCTGCAGCCAGCCTCTGCAGGCCAAGGTCACCGCCAACACAACGGTTGAGGTCGCCTGTCCGCAGACGGGCGGTTGGCGCTTGTTCGTGCCGGTGAAAGTGCGCCGTGAGCAGCAGGTACTGGTGTTGGCCCGGGGCGTGGCGGCTGGAGAAACGCTGGCAGCGGCCGATATAAGTAGTGTCAAGCGCGACACGGCACGCCTGGCTGGCGCCGTGCTGTTGAATCCGGAGGCGGCCGTGGGCCGGGTGGCGCGGCGTGCATTGAGCGCTGGCAGCCTGCTGTCAGCGACCGATCTGGTTACGCCTCGTACCGTCCGCCGCGGCGATAATGTCGCCCTGGTGTCCCGCCGCGGCGGGGTGGAGGTGCGTATGGCAGGCAAGGCATTGGGCGACGCTGGCGAGGGCGAACGGGTCTCGGTCGAGAACCTGTCTTCACGCCGGGTGATGCAGGGTATCGCCACGCCCGCTGGCGACGTGCTGGTCAGTCGATAAATTACTAAAGAACTGGCCGGCGTTGCCGTTATCGTTTTTGAACCGAATCAGGACTCCATCACATGAGCCAGAAAATCGACGGTGGTATTCAGGCCGCAGCGCAGTTGCGCAGCGTAGCCATCAACACCAAGGTGGCCGCCGCAGGCGATGCCAAGCCCAAGCCGGTGGAGGCAGCCGATAGCGTGCGCCTGACCGGTGAAGCGACCCAGCTGCAGGCCGTACAGCGTGAGCTGAGCGCCGCCCCCGCCATCGACCAGGCCCGTGTGCAGGCCGTGCGCGAGGCGCTGGAAAACGGCAGCTACAAGATCAATCCCGACGCCATTGCCACGCGCATGCTGGGCCTGGACCAGCAGCTGCAGGGATGAACCTGTCCATGGGCGACCCGTTGCAGCGCCTGAGCGAGGCGCTGGACCGCGAACAGCGCGCCTTGGCCGAGCACGATGTGCCGGCCCTGGTTGCCGCCACGGGCAACAAACTGGAAGCCCTGCGCGAGCTGGAGCGGCAGCCCCCGCTGCATGAAGCTGACAAGCTCAAGGAGCTGGCAGAGCGCAACCATGCCAACGGCATGTTGCTGGCTCGCCGCCGCCGCGAGGTCAACTGGGCGCTCCGTCAACTCGGCCGCAGCGAGAGCGCACCCTCTTACGATGCCAAGGGGCAGGCCCAGACCGTACATGCAAGGCGGCCGCTGGCGGTAGCCTGACCGATGGCAGATGCGGCGTACGCGCCGCGATCGAATTCGCACATCCGGCTATAGTGGCGGCCTGTTCCTGAGCTTGTACCGGCCGCCGTGACCCAGATCGATAGCAGCACCCTCATGCCAATCCCCTCGGCAGCCACATTGCGAGCCCTCGGCGAGCGTGTCCAGCACGGGATGCTGGTTTTCAGCGGAAAATTCGAAGTCAGCATCGCCAATGGCCTGGTGCGCGAATTGTTCGGCGTGGATGGTCCTGGCAGTGTCGGTCTTGGTCATCAGCTCGAGGCCTTGTTGCCGCCTTTCGCGCTGTCGCAGGCCCGTGCTTCGGGAAGCTGGGTCGGCAGCCTGCCGGTTGGCGATCGGGTCATCACCCTGCATCTGCACCATCACAGTGATGAGGCCGGCGAGGCGTTCCTGGCGCTGTTCCAGCATATCGACGGCCCGGAAGACTACGAACGCGAGCTGCAGCAACGCCATGCCGAACTGCGCCAAGCCTATCTTCGCTTGAACGGTACCCAGGAAAAGCTGCTGCAGTCGGAGAAGATGGCCTCCATTGGCCAGCTTGCCGCCGGTGTCGCCCACGAGATCAACAATCCGATCGGCTACGTCCACTCCAACCTGGGCAGCCTGCAGGAATATCTGCGCAGCCTGTTTACGGTGATCGAGGCCTATGAGCGTGCGTTGCGCGCACCCGATCCGAAGGCATTGATCCCGGAAATCGATGATATCCGCGACCGTCTGGACATCGATTTCATCAGTCGCGACCTGCCGCAGCTGATGGCTGAATCACGCGAAGGCATCGAGCGGGTGACCCGCATCGTGCGCGATCTCAAGGATTTCTCGTATTCCGGCCGCGACGAGTCGTGGAAACTGGTCGACCTGCATGCCGGCCTCGAATCGACCATCAACATCATCTGGAACGAGCTCAAGTACAAGGTCACGCTGGAACGTCGCTACGGCGAACTGCCGATGATCGAATGCCTGCCATCGGAGCTCAACCAGGTCTATATGAACCTGCTGCTCAACGCCGGCCATGCGATTGCCGATCGCGGCAACATCGTGGTCAGCACCGGCGTCAATGGCGATGAAGTGTGGGTTGAGTTCAAGGATGACGGCGCGGGTATTTCGCCGGAATTGCGGCAGCGCATCTTCGACCCGTTCTTCACCACCAAGCCGGTCGGCAGCGGTACCGGGCTTGGCCTGTCGATCTCCTACGGCATCATCAACAAGCATCACGGCCGCATCGACCTGGACAGCACGGTAGGCGAGGGCTCCTGCTTCCGCATCGTGCTGCCGATCCGCCAGCCGAAATAATCGAAGGGCGCGGCTGCAGGATTGTGGGATCTCAGGATTGTGGGAGCGGCGTCAGCCGCGAAGCTGGTGAAGTGTCAGTCCTCGCAGCACCTGCGAGTGCAGATCTCCCACAGGTAGCCCTTCATCGATGCATCGTGCAATTGCATCGCATGGATAGTGGTTTGGCCATTGGTGGCTTCGCGGCTTACGCCGCTCCCACAAAAGTTGAAACGGCCCGGCTGTTGCTTACGAAGCCCCCACACCCTGCTTTTCATCATGGGTGCGGAAGGCCTGGCGGATGTGTTCGCGCAGCTCGTCATCATTCCATGGTTTGGTCAGGAAACGGTAGATCGCACCGCGGTTGATCGCGTCGGTGACGGTGTTCAGATCGGTATAGCCTGAGAGCACCAGGCGGATCGTGTCCGGATACAACATCTTTACCCGGCCAAGGAACTCGGTGCCGCTCATGTCGCTCATGCGCTGGTCGGACAGGATCACCTGCACGTCATTGATTGCCAGCAGATCGAAGGCGTCACGCACATTGCCGGCGGCGAGGATCCGGTAACCATCGCGACGGAACAGGCGCACCAGCGAGCGCAGTACGTTTTCTTCGTCATCCAGCAGCAGCAACGTGCGGTCAGGACGGGTTTCGGCGAATGCCTCCGGCCGCAGGTAGCGGCGCCGCAAGGTCATGCCGGCGGCGTCGGCCGACATCGGCTCGCCAAACAGATAGCCCTGGAATACATCGCAGTCATTGCGGCGCAGGAAGCCAAGCTGGGCCTGCGACTCCACGCCGTTGGCGATCACCGTCATGCCCAACTGGTGGCCCATGGCAATGATGGCGCGGCTGATCGCGGCCTCGCGGTTTGCCGCAGGTGCGCTCTTGATGAAACTGCGGTCGATCTTGAGCTTGTCCACCGGATAGCGGACCAATGCGCTCAGGCTCGAATCACCGGTGCCGAAGTTGTCCAGGCACAGGCTGATACCTTCGTTGCGCAGGTTGGCCAGGGTCTCGTGGACGAAGTTGACGTTGTTCGTCAACGCACTTTCGTTGATTTCCAGGGTCAGCATGCGCGCCGGCACACCGATGGACTGCAGCATCGCCATCACTTCGGTGAAGAAGTTCGGGCGCAGCAGCTGCAGCGTAGATACATTGACCGCCACGTTGAAATCATCGAAGCCCTGATCACGCCAGACCTTGGCTTGGCGCAGGGTCGTTTCCAGTACCCAGGCGCCGATCTGCACGATGATGCCCAATCGCTCGGCGGTGCGCATGAAGCGTTCGGGCACCAGCATGCCCAGGGTTGGGGACTGCCAGCGCAGCAGCGCCTCCATTCCCATGACGTGACCATCGCGGGCGCTGACCAGCGGTTGGTAGCGCAGCCGCAGCTCACCGTTGTCGATGGCGTCAACCAGCTGCCGCGAGATGATGCTCTCGCTGTGCGCACTGCTGGGCTTGTGCAATACGTGCACGTGCACCGCGTTGCCGCCTTCACGACCGGCCTGGTGCAGGGCGTCTTCGGCCAGATCGAGCACGCCGGTCGCGGTATTGGAATGCTCGGGGCAGAGGCCAACCCCGATCTTGGCGGTCAGGAACAGGGTGTAGGGCAGCACCGACAATGGCAGCTCGATCTGCTGGCGTACCTGCTCGGCGAAGACCTCCGGCGCCGGTGTCTGGCTGCTGCGCGGTACCGCGATCAGGAATTCGTCGCTGCCGTGCCGCCACAGCTTGCCGCGGTCACCCAGAAATCCGCGCAGGCGCTCGGCAATAAGGATCAAGGCCTGGTCGCCTACCTCGGCACTCATGTTCTCGTTGACCGAGGCGAAGTGGTCGATGTCCAGGTGCAGCAGCATCAACGACGTGCCGGTGCGGTTGGCGGCGTCCACCAAGGTGGCCAGCTCGGGATTGCCCGCACCCAGCCGTGCAGGGCGCGCGTCGTTGCGGTCACCGAGCGAAGGAGGGCTGTTGTTCCACATCGGGCGAGGTCCTTGGGGGGTCACTGTGCGTCCATTGCGTAGGGTAAACGCAGATCAATACGGGTGCCTGCACCCGGCGCGGTCTCGATATGCAGGCTGCCGCCGGCACTCTGCGCGCGCTCGCGCATCACGATCATGCCAAGGCCGCGCGGGCCGGCGGGATCAAAGCCTTCGCCATCGTCCACGACCTGCAGGTGCAGGTCGCCATTGTTGTTGCTGCGAAGCGACAACGATACCTGGCTGGCGCTGGCGTGGCGCAGTGCGTTGGTCAGGCTTTCCTGGGCAATACGGAAACAGGCCTGTTCGACTTCGTTGCTGGGCCGGCGCGGCAGCGCGTCCACATGCAGCAGCAGCTCAACGTCGGTGGAGCGGAACAGCAGGCCAGCCTGCCAACGCAGCGCAGCTTCAAGGCCCAATGCATCAAGTTGCGGCGGTCGTAACAGCATCGACAGGTTGCGTAGCTTGATCACCGTGCTATCCGCCAGCTCGATGATCTGGTCGATATCGTCCTCGCGGCGCGGTTTGTTTTCTTCATCGCGGGCGGCGCAGGCGGCCAGCTTCATCGCGGTGATGGCCTGGCCGATGTCGTCATGCAGATCGCGTGAGATGGAGCGGCGCTCATCTTCCTGCAACGAAAACAAGCGGCCCGCCATGGCCTGCAGCTCGGCGTTGCTGGTGGCCAAGGCAACCCGACCATGTTCCAGCTCACTCAAATCGCGGATGACAAAGAGTTGGCAGACTTTGCCATCATGGTGCAGCTGCTGGGTGATCACCGTGGCATGAAAAGGCTCACCGCCCATGCGTGACAGCTGCACCGGGAGCTCGCTCTTGCTTGAACGCGGGCCATGGCTGCCAAGGTTGGTCAGCGACTGGATGGCGCCATCGCTGCGACCGGCGCCCATGCCCAGAATGCCGCGTGCGGCTGGATTGGCATAAAGAACGGTATCGCCATCGGCGATCACTACGCCGTCATGCAGTAGCGCTCCCAGCTGTTCGAACTCGGCAGGTAGCTGACGCTGCAAGTGCGCAGCGGGTTTCCATGACCAGAGCTGGCGCCAGAGCAGGACGAGCGTCGCACAAATTGCCACTGCGATGGCTGTCACACTTTGGCTTCGCCAGTCGGATGAATTCGGGTCCGTCGCCAGCAATGCGACCACGCCGGCCGTCAAAAAAACGGCCACAGCAAGCAACCAAAGCAAGCTTGCACGCCGCCGCAGGAGTGCGAAGGGCACGGGTGGAGCGGAAGAGGCCGGATCGGCTTGCATGGTGAGCGGGGATTTGGACAAGCGTCGCCCCAGTTTAACGGCTTGTGCACAGAGCGCACGACGAAGTGCTCAATTCTGCCGGGTTGGTGCCGTTATCGAATGGGTACCCGGTTTGTCGGGCATGGAGATAGATCGCGTGGATCGCGGCGTCATAGCTAGCCTGCTTCGTCACCCGTTGAATGCGGCCGTCGTGCTGCTGGACACGGACGGGCAACCATTGGCCGCCAATGGCATGGCCAGGGAGCTGGGCCTGCCCGAACGCCTGTCACGTTATTGCTCGCAGCTTGCGGGGCTCCGCCAGCGATTGGACCCGCACGAGGCAGTGGCCTGCCCGCTGCCGGGGGCCGGCCAGCGGCTGGACGGCTGGCTCAGTGTGGTCCAGTCACCGTCTGCGACCCCATTGGGCTATCTGTATTCCGTGGCCAGTGATACCGAGGCGCGCAACGCCCGTTGGGCGATGGCAATGGAGTCGGCAGGCCATAGCCTGTGGGACTGGGATATCGTCAGCGATGCGGTTACCCGCGCCAGCCCGGAGCATGCTACCAATGCGGCGCAGCCGGGCATCGGCCTGCTTGATGAGGCACACCCGGAAGACCAGTTACTGCTGCGTCAAGCCATCGCCGCGCACCTGCATGACCCGCAGGTACCCTTCGCCTGCCAGTTTCGGCTACGTCAGGCCGACGGTAGCTGGCGTTGGGTGCTGGATCGCGGGCAGGTAGTCACCCGCGCTGGCGATGGTCAGCCGTTGCGGATGGTCGGCACCTATACCGACATCCAGCAACAGAAGTCACTGGAGGACGAGCTGCGTTCGCAGCAGGCCCTGCTGCGTCGCGCACAGCGCGTGGCTGGCATGGGCAGTTGGGTATGGGAGCCGCAGCGCAAGCGCGTGCAATGGTCCGAGGAATTTGCCGCCGCCATTGGCTGGAGCAATGCCGCGCTACCGACTGGACGGCAGTGGTTGCGTAATCTGAACAGTGACGCGCGCACGCATCTTTTCTGCAGCTGGCGGCGTCTGTTGGATGAGGCCAAAGGTGGCAGTTTCGATATCACCTGGGGCCGCGATCCGGTGACCCAGCAGCAGCTGCGCATCTGGGTGGAGCTTGATTACGACGCCGCTGGCGGCCTGCACCGGGTGTTGGGGCAAGTGCAGAACATCAGCAATCAGCGCCGTACCGATGCCTTGATCCGCTGGCGCACCGAATTGCTGAACCGGGTGTCCGCGCTGGGCCGTATTGGCGGCTGTGAGATCGAGGTCAGTACCCGTGCCATGCAATGGACCGAGGAGTGCTACCGCATCCATGGCCTGCGCAAGGCGCCGGTGACCCTGGACCAGGCATTGGACCTGTACATCCCGGACTCGCGCGACAACTTTGAGTCGGCGTTGCTGCGCATCGCCGAAGGCGGGCTGCCGGAACAGCTTGATCTGTGCTTCTATCGCCCGTCCGGGCAGCGTGTGTGGGTGCAGGTGCTGATCGAGCTGGACCAGCGTGATGGCTTGCCCGAGCGTTTCGTGGTGTTGTTCCGCGACATCACCCGCGAACGCGAGGCCGATGAGCGGCTGGAACTGCTGGCCCATTACGACCTGCTGACCGGCCTGCCCAATCGCATGCTGCTGCGTGAGCAGGGCTCGGAAGCGATCATCGAGGCGCGCGAACGCGGTGCAATCCTCGCGATGCTTTTCATCGACCTGGACGGCTTCAAGAGCATCAACGACACGTTTGGTCACGCCACCGGCGACATGTTGCTGAAGGCAGCGGCTGCGCGCTTGCACCAGAACCTGCGCAATGCTGACCTGTTCGCACGCTTCAACGGCGATGAGTTCATCGTGATCCTGCGCAACCTGGTGGAGCCGGAAGACGCCGGGCATGTGGCGCGCAAGTTGATTGCCTCGCTGGCCGAACCGCTCTACCGCGAGGATGTCACCTTGAAGGTTGGCGCCAGTGTGGGGATCGCGTTGCTGGACGAGGGGCGTAACGACTTCGACAGCCTGCTGCGTGCGGCCGATGCGGCCATGCATGCGGCCAAGGAGGCCGGTCGCAATACCTACCAGTACTACAGCCAGGATGCGCTGGCACGCACCCAGCGCCGGGTCGAGATCGAACATGCGTTGCATGGTGCGGTCGAACGCGACGAGTTCAGTCTGGTCTACCAGCCCTTGGTACATGCCAATGGCGATGCCACCCCTTCGATCGAAGCGTTGCTGCGTTGGAACAGTGGCAGGATCGGCTCATGCAGTCCCGCCGAGTTCATTCCGATCGCCGAGAAATGTGGCGAGATCATCCATATCGGCGACTGGGTGCTGCAGGAAGTCTGCCGGCAGGCCGTGGTCTGGCAGCAGGCCGGGTTGAAGTTCGAGCGCATCGCGGTCAACGTCTCGGCCTTGCAGCTACGTGATCGCGGCTTTGCAGAGCGCGTTGTCAGCATCTGCCAACAGTACGGCTGGCCACCACAGCGGCTGGAGCTGGAGCTGACAGAATCAGCGCTGATCCGCGACACCGATGCGCTGCGCCAGTGCTTTGATGTATTTGAACAGCATGGCATTCCACTTGCAGTGGATGACTTCGGTACCGGTTTCTCCAACCTGCATTATCTGAATCGATTCCCGGTGCAGCGGTTGAAGATCGACCGCAGCTTCGTGCAGGGCATGTTGCACGATGTCGGTACCGCCGAGGTTACCCAGGCCATCGTGCATCTGGGCCACGCGCTGGGCATGCTGGTGGTGGCGGAGGGCGTGGAAACCCCTGCCGAAGCAACGATGCTGATCCGGCAGGGCTGCGACGAACTGCAGGGCTATCTGTTCTCGCGACCATTGCGACCGCGCGAGATGGTGCAGTGGCTGCGCAGCGGCCCGGGCGAGTTGCTTGAGTCGCCGGGCCTGGGCGCGATCACGACAATCAGCGCAACCCACTGATCGACGGCAAGAACAAATACAAGCCCGGCTGCCTGATCCGCAGTCGGGTTTTTTCGTCCTGCGGGAGCGGCGTAAGCCGCGAAGCTGGTGCTCTAACCGAACAAGCTTGTTCATCGGGTGTGGGAGCGGCGTAAGCCGCGAAGCTGGTGCTCTAACCGAGCAAGCTTGTTCATCGGGTGTGGGAGCGGCGTAAGCCGCGAAGCCGGTGTTGCTGGCAGGTCTCGATCGGATCGTATGCGTGCTTCGCGGCTTACGCCGCTCCTACAAAGATAGCTGCGGTGCGCGAGGATATGTGACCCGGCAACGGCTGCAGGCCATCAATTCTCCACTGCTTCTGCACTGACCGAGCAAGTTTCATCGTCGGATGTGGGAGCGGCGTAAGCCGCGAAGCTGGCAGGCCTTGATCCGATGCTATGCGTGTTTCGCGGCTTACGCCGCTCCCACAAAAGGAATTGTGCGTGCACGCATGTTGATCGGCTGGGGGGGGGCTCAGGGAACGGACAGGTCCCAGTCGATGCTGCTTGTGAGCCAATCGGTCTCTTCTGCCCGACCGGGGGGCGTGTCTTGATCACGCAGTGCACGCAGTTCCAGCAGCTCCTGCTGTGCACGCTGTTCAAGCCGCGCGAGTTGTTCGCGTCGGCTCAGCGGGGTGCCGCTGGAGGTAGATGATGGAAGCATGGCGTCATCAGCCTGCGATGCTGGCTCGGCGTTGCTGTTGGAGGTGGAGCGGGATGTCAGCATATATCAGTGCGGTTGCAGCAACAGCAAAGCCCCGGCCAAGGGCCGGGGCTCGGGTGCAGGGATGGTGCAGTGCGAAATCAGAACAGCTCCACCGTGCCTGCGCCCATGCTCTGCTGGGACACCGGCTTGTGCGGCGGGCGTTCCCATTCCACGCGCATTTCGCGCAGGCGGTTGCCGGTGCGCTGCAGCGCGCTGACCATCTCGCCATCGAAGACGCCACCATTGCGATGCAGCAGTTCCTGCAGCGCCACGGCTTCGCGGTTGATCGCGCCAAGGCGGTCAAGATGGGTGTGCACGCCGCCCAGGGCCTGGGTGGCAATGTCCTCGAACTGCAGGGCGCGCACGGCTTCGGCGACGCTGCCGTCGATGGCACGGCCGCATTCGGAGATCTCGCGCATGCCATCACCCAGCGAGGCATTGATGGCAGCAACGCTGTCCAGCATCGAGGCCGCTTCGTGGCGTGCTTCGCGGGACCGGTCCATGTCACGTGAGGCCATGTGGGTGACGGTTTCACGCACCTTGGCAATCGCGTCCTTGGAGCTGTGGGCCAGCTTGCGGATCTGCTCGTTGAAGGTGGTGGAGCGCTCGGAGAGGTTGCGCACCTCGTCGGCCACCACGGCGAAGCCACGACCGGCTTCGCCGGCACGCGCGGCTTCGATGGCGGCATTCAAGGCCAGCAGGTTGGTCTGGTCGGCGATCGACTTGACGTCTTCGAGCAGGGCGAAGATGCCATCCAGGTGCTGCGCCATCTGGTCGATGTGCTGCACGGTGTTGCTGCTCTGGCCGCTGACCTGCTCAAGTGCTTCCACCAGCTGTTCCATCTGGTGGCTGGCATTCTGGGCGAAGCGGGCCACGTCGACACCGCCGCCACCTTCATCACCGGCGCGGTCAACGATGCGGGCCAATGCCTGGCTCTGCTGGCGCGACTTGCGGCTCATCGCATCGAAGCTGCCGCCCAGGCCACCGACGGCCTGCCGGATCAGCTCGCGGGCGCGCTCGATCTCGCTGCGCGAACCATCGATTTCGTTGCTGACAAAGCTGCGCAGTTCGTTGAGCAGCTGGTCCTGCTCCTTCAGCACCTTGGCGTGCTCAGGCGAGCGCTGGCTTTGCGAATGCACGCTCCACCAGGCAAACACCAGCCAGCTCAGCACCATGGTGGTCAGGATCGCCCACAGGGCCGCGGAGGGCCAGGACAGGGCGGCAGCGACCACAACCAGAAGGGTGAGGACAAGCGGGGCTGCCAAACGGATTGCAATACGTGAATACATGGACGTTCTCGGGAGAGTCACGAATGCAGTATCGGCAGTGGGCAGGGTGTCTTTAGCCCACTGAGGTGAATCCCGGGAGGTTTTGCGATGCAGGCCCGCAACCCATGCGATTGCGGGCCTTGAAAATCAGCGCAGACGGCGCTCGATGGCTTCGAGCATGGCCTTGCGCGAGAACAGGAAATCCCAGTAAGCGCCGCCAAGCTGGCGCCACAGCACCGCCGAGCGTACCGCTGCCAGCAACAGCGCCCGGATCTCCGACACCACCATCGCCTGGCCCAGGTAATGCGGGTTGCCCTGCACCATGATCTTCGGCTTGAGCTGACTGATGGTGTCCGCATACAGCGCGCCCATCGCGCTCAGTACGTCAGGGTGGCAGCTGTCGCCGCGCTCCCGGGCAATGCCGGCGGCGCGCTCGATGCCGGCTTCCACCTTGTCGATCGTGGCGCCTTCACGCACGAAGCGACGTTCCAGCTGCATCACCGACAGCGCGAGCCGCGGCAGCAGGTCGTCCTTGCCCTGGTTGCGGAAGTAGTCGCGCAGCAGGCGCAGGCCGGGTTCCACCTGGTTGGCACTGCCGTACACGGCAGCGGGCGAGCTGGCATCAATACGCATTACGCTGTCCATTGCGGTACGCACCACGGCGCTCTCCGAATGGCCGGTTTCTGCGATGCGGCGGACCTGCTGCAAGGCCTGGGCAATGCCAGCCAGGGCAAGTACGCGGTCATCGATGGAAAAGGTCATGGTCATCTCTCAAGGGGAAACAGGGGCGGCCAAACGGCGCTCCAGGGGTGCATCGGTGGCGGCGATCACCGCGCCGCCCAAGCATTCCATGCCGTCGTACAACACCAGCGACTGGCCGGGGGTGACGGCGCGTTGCGGGCGTGCGAAATGCACGTCCAGCGTACCGTCATCACGTACCTTCACGGTGCAGGCTTCGTCCGGTTGGCGGTAGCGGGTCTGCGCGGTGCAATCGAACTCACGGGCGGGTGGGGCACCGGCAATCCAGTGCATGGTTTCGCTGCGCAGCCAGTTGGACTGCAGCCAGGGGCTGTCATGGCCCTGGTCGACGTACAGGATATTGCGGGCTACGTCCTTGCCGACCACGAACCACGGCGCCGCCGGACGCCCACGCACGCCGCCGATGTTCAGGCCCTCGCGCTGGCCCAGGGTGAAATAGAACACGCCGGGGTGGCGGGCGATCACCTGGCCGTCGGGGTCGTGGATCTCGCCTTCGCGGGCCGGCAGGTACTGCCCAAGGAACTCACGGAAATCGCGCTCGCCAATGAAGCAGATGCCGGTGGAATCCTTCTTGGCATGGGTAGGCATGCCGGCCTCGCGGGCAATGCGGCGCAGCTCGCTCTTCTCCATGTGCCCGATCGGGAACAGGGTGGCTGCCAGCTGGGTCTGGCCCAGCTGGTGCAGGAAGTAGCTCTGGTCCTTGCCGCGATCGGCGCCGCGCAGCAGGCGCCAGCGGCCGCCGGAGTGATCGACCTGGGCATAGTGGCCGGTGGCGATGCGCTCGGCGCCCAGCTCGCGCGCGGCGTCCAGGAAGTGCTTGAACTTGACCTCGCGGTTGCACAGCACATCCGGGTTGGGCGTGCGGCCAGCCGCATATTCGGCCAGGAAATGCTCAAACACACCCTGCCAATATTCGCTGGAGAAATCGCGGAAGTGGAACGGAATGTCGAGCCGGCCACAGACCGCCACGGCGTCGCGGCGATCATCCTCGGCACGGCAATGGCCGCTGCCATCGTCGGCCCAGTTCTGCATGAACAGACCGGCGACATCCAGGCCTTGCTGAACCAGGGTGAGGGCTGCCACCGACGAGTCCACGCCGCCGGAGACGCCCACCACGATGTTGGGATTGCTCACGGTGCCACCTGTCGCACGATCGAAAGCGGGTAGCGCTGCCCGGCCAGCCAGTCGGAAATCGTATGCCAGACCAGCGGGCTGCGCAGCCGCGCCATATCGGCCTGCAGGGCAACCGGGCTCATCCACAGTGCCTGCACGATGCCAGTGTCCAGCGCCTGCTGCGGGTGGTGCTGCAGCGGTTCGGCGGAGAAGGCAAAGCGCAGGAACGGCGTGCCGTCGGCGGCCGTCCATTGATAGCTGCCGATGAAGCCGGTCAGGTGCACGTCCCAACCGGTCTCCTCGCGGGTTTCACGCACGGCCGCCTCGAGCAGGCTTTCGCCTGGCTCGAGATGGCCGGCCGGCTGGTTCAATACCCGCCGGCCGTTCTTTTCTTCTTCCACCAGCAGCAGTTGCCCTGCGCGGGAGACCACGGTGGCCACGGTCACATGTGGCGCCCATCGCTGGGACTGCAATGCATTCACGCTCAGTACTCGTCCTTGGACGTCATTTCCAGCTCGATCGCATCGGCGCTCTTGGCGGCGGCGTCGATGGCGTCGGAAATCACCTCGGCGCTGGCATCGGCGTCAATCTTCACCACGAACATGGCCACGTCGCCCTGCTTGACCCAGCCGCCGAGCTTTGAGTCGTTGGAATCCTCCAGCAGGCGGTTGGCGACCAGTGCCGGGAACTGCGGGCCTTCGGACTTGTAGCCCGGCGACCAGATTTCGCGTACGTGGTGGCTGCCATAGGTTTCGACGTTGGAGCGCACGAACACCAGCTGGGTACGGTCGTCGTCCATTTCAAAGACCAGCTGGTAGTCACCATCGCTGTCTACCTCGTACTTGTACTCGAGAGTATCAAGCAGGCGCCCGACCGCACGGTCCGGTTCACCGGCAAAAGCGCTTCCAGCGGCGGCGGTGGCCAAGGTCAGCAGGGCGATGCTGAGTACGGACTTCTTCATGTTTTCCCCAAGGAATGGATGGTTAGCCGGTAAATTGTGCGGGGGCGAGGGGGCAGACGTCCAATGGTCAAAAGACAGCCAACTGGAACGGCTATAATCGCCAGATGTCCCAGAAGACCCAACACGATAGCGAACACGGCCTGCTGGTAGCCCCCGGCAAGCCCGAGGTTGCGCCCCCGCCGCAGTACCAGGTGATGCTGCTGAACGACGATTACACCCCGATGGACTTCGTGGTGACCGTTCTGCAGAGCTTTTTCTCGATGGACATGGACAAGGCCACCCAGGTGATGCTGCACGTCCATACCCGCGGCCGTGGCATCTGCGGTGTGTATACCCGCGAAGTCGCCGAGACCAAGGTCGCGCAGGTCAATGAGTTCTCGCGGATGAACCAGCACCCGTTGATGTGCACGATGGAGCGGGCCTGAGCCTGCCTTGGGCGCTGACCATGCGCCCAGCTCTTTGCCCATGCGCCATGGTTATCAGCATCGGCGGCGCAGCGGTCACTTGCCTGCTGTAGAACTGCAGGTGGGCCCGGGTGCAGGCGTCCGGGCTGGCGGAACGATGCGTTTCGCGCGAGGTACACAATCCCGATCCAAGCCCCTGTTCCTGCGTCGAAAATGAATGCAGGATTCACGGAGGCGGGCGATTTGCCGTGCCTGCCGGCCCGGCGTCTACATCTTCGTCATTACGGTGCTGGAAAAATCGTCGTCAGGCCGCATATTGTCTCCAACCGCAACCGGAGTGCCTTATGTTCAGTAAAGACCTCGAGCAGACCATTGGTCAGTGCTACAAGCGCGCCCGAGAAGCCCGTCATGAGTACATGACGGTTGAACATCTATTGTTGGCGTTGTTGGAGAATGCTTCGGCGCAGGCGGTTCTCAAAGCCTGCGGCGCAGACCTGGAGCGTCTGGGTCGCGAGCTGGAGAAGGCGATCAATGCCTCGGTCTCGTTGCTGGCCGAGGATGACGGCCGTGATACCCAGCCGACCCTGGGCTTCCAGCGGGTGCTGCAGCGGGCCGTGTACCACGTACAGTCCTCCGGCAAGAAGGAGGTCACCGGTGCCAATGTGCTGGTCGCCATCTTCGGCGAGAAGGAATCGCACGCGGTCTATTACCTCAACCAGCAGGACGTGACGCGCCTGGATGTGGTCAATTACCTGTCCCACGGTGTGGGCAAGAGTGGCGATGACCCGGAAATGTCTTCCCCGCTGGAAGGTGAGGGCAGGGCTGAGGGTGGTGAGGGTGAAGGCAAGGGCGATTCCCTGGCCGAGTTCGCCAGCAATCTCAACGAACAGGCCAAGGCTGGGCGGATCGATCCGCTGGTTGGGCGCCGCGACGAGATCGAGCGCACCATCCAGGTGCTGTGCCGCCGCCGCAAGAACAATCCGCTGTATGTCGGCGAGGCCGGCGTTGGCAAGACTGCCATCGCCGAAGGCCTGGCCAAGCGCATCGTCGACGGTGAGGTGCCGGACGTGCTCGCCGATGCAGTGATCTATTCGCTGGACCTGGGTGCGCTGGTGGCTGGCACCAAGTACCGCGGCGACTTCGAGAAGCGCCTGAAGGGCGTGATCACCGCGCTGAAGAAGATTCCCAATTCGGTGCTGTTCATCGACGAAATCCACACCATCATCGGTGCCGGTTCGGCGTCGGGTGGCACCATGGATGCGTCCAACCTGATCAAGCCAGCGCTGGCCTCGGGTGAGCTGCGCTGCATCGGCTCAACCACGTTCCAGGAATACCGCGGCATCTTCGAGAAGGATCGTGCCCTGGCGCGGCGCTTCCAGAAGATCGACATCGTCGAGCCGACCATCGGCGAGACCTTCGAGATCCTCAAGGGCCTGCGGCCGAAATACGAGGCGCACCACGGTGTGACCTATGCCGACGATGCATTGCAGGCGGCGGTGGACCTGTCGGTCAAGCACATTGCGGATCGCCTGTTGCCGGACAAGGCCATCGACGTGATCGACGAGGCCGGTGCGCGCCAACGCCTGTTGCCGGAAGGCCAGCGCAAGGAACGCATCGACATCGAGGAAATCGAAGCCATCGTCGCCAAGATGGCGCGGATTCCAGCCAAGCAGGTCACGGCGACCGACAAGGATGTGCTGCAGCATCTGGAGCGCAACCTGAAGATGGTGATCTTTGGCCAGGACCAGGGCATCGAATCGCTGGCTTCGGCGATCAAGCTGTCACGTTCCGGCCTCGCCAGTCCGGACAAGCCGATCGGCAACTTCCTGTTCGCCGGCCCCACCGGCGTTGGCAAGACCGAGGTCACCCGTCAGCTGGCGTTGCAGCTGGGTATCGAGCTGGTGCGCTTTGACATGTCCGAGTACATGGAGCCGCATTCCGTCAGCCGCCTGATCGGTGCGCCTCCGGGCTATGTCGGCTTCGACCAGGGTGGCCTGCTGACCGAGAAAATCGTCAAGACGCCGCACTGCGTGCTGCTGCTTGACGAGGTGGAGAAGGCGCATCCGGACATCTTCAACATCCTGTTGCAGGTCATGGATCGTGGCGTGCTCACCGATACCAACGGTCGCGAAGCCAACTTCAAGAATGTGGTCCTGGTGATGACCACCAATGCTGGCGCCACCCAGGCAGCGCGTCGCTCGATCGGCTTCACCAAGCAGAACCATGCAACCGATGCCATGGAAGTGATCCGCAAGAGCTTCACCCCGGAGTTCCGCAACCGCCTGGATGCCGTGGTGCAGTTCCAGCCGCTGGGCTTCGAGCATATCCTGCGGGTCGTGGACAAGTTCCTGATCGAACTGGAAATGTTGCTGCAAGACAAGCACGTTTCGTTGTCGGCCACCCCGGCTGCCCGCGAATGGCTGGCCCATCACGGCTTCGACGCCGACATGGGTGCGCGTCCGATGTACCGGGTGATCCAGGACAAGGTGAAGCGTCCGCTGGCTGACGAATTGCTGTTCGGCAAGTTGTTGAACGGCGGCAAGGTCAGTATCGACGTCCGCGACGGCGAGCTGATCGTGGAAACCGAGGCCGAGCCGGAGCACCTGTTGCCGGCGACGGTGTAAGCCAGCTCCTGTGGGAACGGCGTAAGCCGCGAAGCCAGGGTTGTGTCGGCGCAAACAAAACCCCGCATCCAACGATGCGGGGGTTTTCTTTTGCTCTGGCCCCTCCCTTGTGCCGCAGGCGCAGGGGAGGGTTGGGGGCTTCGTTGCCTCTGTAGTGGGGGGGCCGGGGCGGGCGGGGGGCGGAGCCGGGAAGGGCCCGCCCCGGCCGGGGGCGGCCAGCA
>NZ_JBSPUF010000006.1:164283-247771 GCF_056861425.1 Stenotrophomonas sp. 21LCFQ19
CCCCCGCCGGCGTTGCGTTCTCTTCACCCTCCCCCCCCCCCCCCCACCCCCCCCCCCCCACTACAAGGGGCATTACCGGTAACGCTCCTGCCGAGCATGGCTCGGCACTACATGGAATCCTGGCCACGCGAAAAAGCCAGCGCTAAGGCTGGCTTTCTGCTCACGCTCGACTTACCGCATTACTTCATGCGGTAGGTGATACGGCCCTTGGTCAGGTCGTACGGCGTCATCTCAACCTTGACGCGGTCACCGGTCAGGATGCGGATGTAGTTCTTGCGCATGCGGCCGGAGATGTGGGCGATGATTTCATGCCCATTTTCCAAGCGAACACGGAACGTGGTGTTCGGCAACGTCTCGCTGACGGTGCCTTCGAACTCAATGGAGTCGTCTTTCGACATGTAGTCCTGTGCGGTTCTGCGGACGGCCAATGGGCCTAAGGGCGGGCATTTTACGCTGTCGCGGGCCGGGATGCAAAGTTTGCGTTAAGTACCTGCATTCAGGCCAATGCCGAGGCAGCCAGTTCGCCAAATCTGCGCGTCCAACTGCCAGCGTCACTGGGTTGCTGGACCAATTGGCGCACGCTTTCCAGAAACGCTGCGCGGGGCAGGTGCTCCGCACCCATCCGCAGCAGGTGCGGGTTCTCCACCTGCGCATCCATCAATGGCCAGCCCCACTCGGCCAGGGTACCGGCCAAGGCCGCGAGCGCCACCTTCGAGCCGCCGCTACGGCCACTGAACATGCTTTCGCCGAAGAACATCTGGCCAATAGCGACACCGTAGATGCCGCCAACAAGTGCTTCATCGTCGAACACCTCCACCGAATGCGCGTAGCCGAGTTGGTGCAGGGCGACATAGGCCTGGTGCATGTCGGCGGTGATCCAGGTGCCATCCTGGCCGGGGCGCGGGGCCAAGGCGCAGGCCTGCATGACCTCGGAAAAAGCGGTATCAGCGCGGATCGTCCAGTTGCTGTTGCGCAGCCCGCGCCGGAAGCGCGAGGACAGGTGGACCTGATCGGTGCGGAACACCATGCGCGGGTCCGGCGACCACCACAGCAGCGGCTGGCCCTCGGAGAACCATGGAAAGATGCCGCCGGCATAGGCATTGAGCAGCCGCACCGGGCTGAGGTCGCCACCGACGGCAAGCAGGCCGTCGGGGTCCCGCAACGCCAGCTCGGCGGGCGGGAACGGCGCATCGCTGGCGCTGTCCAGCAGGAACGGGCCTTTGTTGCTCATTGCGGTGAATCTTCCTGCTTGAAGGGCGAATGGCGCATCAGGTCTGCGGCATAGGTCGCGACATCCTCGCGCTCGTGGCCGCACCAGTCGCGTGCCGCCTCGCGGAACTGCGGATGGGCCAGCCAATGGTGGCTGCGAACCTGTGTCGGAAGAAAACCGCGTGCCAGTTTGTGTTCGCCCTGCGCGCCGGGCTCGAAGCGCTGCAGGCCTTCGCGCAGGCAATATTCGATGCCTTGGTAATAGCAGGTCTCGAAGTGCAGGCCGGGCAGGGTGGCGCCGCCCCAGTAGCGCCCGTACAGCGTATCCGCGCCACGCAGGCACAGCGCGCCTGCAATCGGCTCGCCATCCTGGATCGCCAGGAACAACACCAGCTGACGCGGCATCTGCCCGGCCATGTGGCGCAGGAACGCCAAGGTCAACGCCGGCGCGTTGCCGTACTCGGCAAAGGTCTGCAGGTAGAAACCGTGCATGGCGCGCAACTCGTCCGCGCTGGCCTCATCGCCGTGACGCACGACGAAGCTGATACCGGCGCGGACAACCTTGGCGCGCTCCTGGCGGATGTTCTTGCGCCGCTTGTGATCCATCGCGCCGATGAAGTCATCGAAGTTCTTCCAGCCCGGCTGGCGCTGCCACTGGAACTGCACGTCATCGCGCTGCAGCCATTGCGCGCCGAACAGTGGGTCTTCATCGGCGAGATGGAAATTGATATGTGCGGACGACAAGTCGTTGTCCTGCACATGGCGCACGATGGCCTCGATCAATGCCTGCCGATCAGCGTCGCTGCGGGCCAGCAGGCGCGGCCCGGTGACCGGTGAATAGGGCACGCCGCACAGCCATTTTGGGAAGTACTCCAGGCCATGGCGTGCATACGCGTTGGCCCAGGCATGATCGAACACGAACTCGCCGTGCGAATTCTGCTTCAGGTAACCCGGTGCGGCGGCGACTAGTTCGTCGTCGCGCCACAGGCTCAGGTGCTGGGCCTGCCAGCCCCATTCCGGGCGCAGGCAGCCATGCTGCTCCAGCCCGCTGAGAAAGGCGTGGCTGATGAAGGGGTTGCTTCCGTCATGCAGGCCATCCCACTGCGCGGTGCGCAATACTGCAAGGCTGGGCAGGACGCGAAGTTGCAAAGGCAGGTTCATGGTTCCAACGTCAGTACATCGATGACGGGTGGGTTGAACAGGCGCAATGGCAGGCCGATCTCTCCGCTACCGCTGGTGGTGAAAACACGTATCGGACCGCAGGCGCCCTGCATGACCTGCTCACCGCGATCGAAGCCATAAGCGCTCGGAATGACCTTGCGGTACAGCCAGGGGATGCGGATCTGCCCACCATGCGTATGCCCGGCGAGCACCACGGCCACATTGCCGGCGCACACCTGCATGGCGCTGTCGGGGTTATGGGCAAGAATGATCGTGGGTCCAAGCAGTGCTTCGCCTCCGAGCAGGAAGCGCGCGTCATCCCGCCCTGCCCAGCGATCGCCGAGGCCCGCCCAATCCACACCATCGGCGTCCCTGAGCAAACGTCCTTCGATGACGTTCATGCCGTGCGCGGCGAGAGCGGCACGCAAGGGTTTGTCGATGTCTGGGCCAGGTTTTTGCTGGTCGTGGTTGCCGAGTACCACAAACGCAGGTGCGCGCAGGTCCGCCAGCGGCGCAAACAGCTCCTGCAGCGACAGGCCTTGTGGCTCGTAGGTCAGGTCGCCGGCGATCGCCACCGCGTGGACATCCTGATCGTTGATGCGCTTCACCAACCGCTCAAGGAAGCGTCGATCCTTGTAGACGCCCAGGTGGATGTCACTGACCAGCGCGATACGTGTAGCGGTGCCGGTACCTTCCAGCGTGGTGTGCCTGGTCACGATCATCTGCGGCTCGATGAAGCGTGCCCAGGCGAACACGCTGCAACCGAGCAGCAGCACCGCGATGGCTGCGCGGTGCTGCCGTTTGCGCCAGCGCCACAGCAGCCAGGCGATGACAGGAAAAACCAGCCAGCTGCCATGGAACAGCAGCTGCTTGATCATCAGCTTGTCCATGGCGGGCTGGCGGGGTGGGGCGCTCAGGCGCCCTTTTCGTCCAGGAAGCGCTCGGCATCCAGCGCGGCCATGCAGCCGAAACCGGCCGAGGTAATGGCCTGGCGGTAGTGCTGGTCGGCGACGTCGCCGGCGGCGAACACGCCTTCGACCGAGGTCATGGTGGCGTTGCCGCCCAGGCCGGAGCGGATTTCCAGGTAGCCGTTGTTCATGGCCAGCTGGCCGGTGAACAGCTCGGTGTTGGGTTGGTGGCCGATCGCGACGAAGAAGCCATGGGCTTCAATGTCGCGGGTGCTGCCGTCCAGGGTGGACTTCACGCGCACGCCGGTGACGCCGGCGTCATTGCCCAGCACTTCATCGACCTGGTGGTGCCACACGGTTTCGATCTTGCCGGCGGCGACCTTGGCGAACAGCTTGTCCTGCATGATCTTCTCTGCCTTCAAGGTGTCGCGGCGGTGGACCAGGTAGACCTTGCGGGCAATGTTGGACAGGTACAGGGCTTCTTCAACGGCGGTGTTGCCGCCGCCGACCACGACCACGTCCTGGTCGCGGTAGAAGAAGCCGTCGCAGGTGGCGCAGGCAGACACGCCGCGGCCCTTGAAGGCTTCCTCGGACGGAATGCCCAGGTACTTGGCGGTGGCGCCGGTGGCGATGATCAGCGCATCGGCGGTGTACTGGGCGCTGTCACCGGTCAGGGTGAACGGGCGCTTGGACAGGTCGGCGGTATGGATGTGGTCGAACACCACTTCGGTTTCGAAGCGCTCGGCATGCGCCTGCATGCGCGCCATCAAGTCCGGACCCATCAGGCCATGTGCATCGCCCGGCCAGTTGTCGACCTCGGTGGTGGTCATCAGCTGGCCACCCTGCTGCAGGCCGGTGACGACCAGCGGCTTCAGGTTTGCGCGCGCGCCATAGACCGCAGAGGTCCAGCCGGCGGGGCCAGAGCCGAGGATCAACAGGCGGGAGTGCTTGGTCGGGAGGCTGGAAGTGCTCATGTATACTCGCGAAAGTCAGGATTGGTGGCCCGAACGCGGCAGTCCGCAGCTATCCGGGCAAGCCAATAGAGTGGCGGTCCGACCTCGGTGAATCAAGGCACGTGAATGGAACTGCGCGGCCCGTTGCACACAACTCTGCTGTTTCCCGCATTGCTGCCGCCTCTGTCTGGCGGCTTTTTTGACGTTTTCTGTCTGTCAGCCGTACCGCACTGCGCTGTAATTGGGTGAAACCCGACGATCTGTCGTTTAATATCAATCACTAACCGTGCATTTTTAAGGTCTGGTCAAAGGTGGCGAAACAGGTCCCGGAACGCGACAAGAGCCCCAAGGCTGCCGCTGAAGCGCGCAAGTCGGCGGCTGCAGCAGACAATCCGCGTCGTCAAAAGCTGTGGCGTGATCTGGCGTTGATCGCGATCGCGCCGGCGCTGCTGTATCTGCTCGCCAGTCTGTTCACATACTCGCCTACCGATCCGGGCTGGTCACAGTCGGGCTCGGTGGTTGCGCCCGTGCACAACATGGGTGGCAAGGTCGGCGCATGGATTGCCGATGTACTGCGCCAGCTGTTTGGCTATGTGGCCTACCTGATCCCGCTGATGCTGGCGGCTGTCGCATGGATCGCCATGTTCGGCCTGAAGAAGACCGACGAGCGCGGCCAGGATGATCTGGGTCCGGCGCTGCGCCTGGTTGGCATTGTCGGTTTCCTGATTGGTGCCACCGGTTTCCTGTACCTGCGTCTGCCGCCGGGTGACGTCGCCCGCGCAGGCGGCGGCCTGGGCGTGCTGGTCGGCAAGTCCCTGCAGACCGGCTTTGGCCCGGTGGGCAGCAACCTGTTCCTGCTGGTGCTGTTGCTGACCTCGATCACCTTGGCCACCGGGCTGTCGTGGTTCGCGGTGATGGAGAAGATCGGCAAGTGGGTGCTGGCGCTTGGTCCGCTGCTCAACAAGAAGAAAGAGCAGGCCAGCGAGTGGCAGCAGACCCGCGTGCTGCGCGAGGAGCGCGAGGAAGTACGCAAGGTCGACGCCGAGGTGCGCGCCAAGCGCGAGCCGGTGAAGATCGAGCCGCGCCCGGCACCGGTGATCGAGAAGAGCGACCGCGCCAAGCGCGAGACGCAGATTCCGATGTTCCAGGGCGTCAATGGCGACGGCTCGGACATCCCGCCGCTGGCCCTGCTGGACGACCCCAAGCCGCAGGCCAAGGGCTACGACGAACAGACGCTGGAAACCCTGTCGCGGCAGATCGAATTCAAGCTCAAGGACTTCCGCATCGATGCGCAGGTCGTCGGCGCCTATCCGGGCCCGGTGATCACCCGTTTCGAGATCGAACCGGCGCCGGGCATCAAGGTCAGCCAGATCAGTTCGCTGGACAAGGACATCGCCCGCGGCCTGTCGGTCAAGTCTGTGCGCGTGGTTGACGTGATTCCGGGCAAGTCGGTGATCGGCCTGGAAATCCCCAACGTCACCCGCGAGATGATCTTCCTGTCCGAGCTGCTGCGCTCCAAGGAATACGACAAGTCGGCCAGCGTGCTGACCCTGGCGTTGGGCAAGGATATCGCCGGTCGCCCCAGCGTGGCCGACCTGGCGCGCATGCCGCACCTTCTGGTGGCCGGTACCACCGGCTCGGGCAAGTCCGTTGCGGTCAACGCGATGGTGCTGAGCCTGCTGTACAAGGCCAGCCCGAAAGACCTGCGCATGCTGATGATCGACCCGAAGATGCTGGAGCTCAGCGTCTACCAGGGCATCCCGCATCTGCTGGCACCGGTGGTCACCGACATGAAGGAGGCCGGCAACGGCCTGCGCTGGTGCGTGGCCGAAATGGAACGCCGCTACAAGCTGATGAGCGCGGTCGGCGTGCGTAACCTGGCCGGCTTCAACAAGAAGGTGAAGGACGCCATCGACGCTGGCCAGCCGATGATGGACCCGCTGTTCAAGCCCAACCCGGAGATGGGCGAGGCCCCGCGTCCGCTCGAACCGCTGCCCTTCATCGTCATCTTCATCGACGAATTCGCTGACATGATGATGATCGTCGGCAAGAAGGTCGAAGAGCTGATCGCGCGCCTGGCGCAGAAGGCACGTGCGGCCGGCATCCATCTGATCCTGGCCACGCAGCGCCCGTCGGTGGACGTGATCACCGGTCTGATCAAGGCCAATATCCCGACCCGTATCGCCTTCCAGGTCAGCTCCAAGATCGACTCGCGCACCATCCTCGACCAGTCCGGCGCGGAAGCGCTGCTGGGCAACGGCGACATGCTATACCTGCCGCCGGGCACCGCCATGCCGGACCGCGTGCACGGCGCCTTCGTCTCCGACGAAGAAGTGCACCGCGTGGTCGAGCACCTGAAGGCCAGTGGGCCCACTGACTATATCGAGGGTGTTCTGGACGAAGTGCAGACCATGGGCGATGGCGTGGTGGTTGGTGCCAACGGCCTGCCGGAAAGCAGTAGCAGCGGTGGTGACGAGTCCGATCCGCTGTACGACGAAGCCCTGCGCATCGTCACGGAAACCCGCCGCGCCTCCATTTCTGGTGTGCAGCGTCGCCTGAAGATCGGCTACAACCGCGCCGCGCGCCTGATCGAGGCAATGGAAGCGGCCGGTGTGGTTACCGCGCCGGAGCACAATGGCGACCGCACCGTGTTGGCTCCGCCGCCGCCCAAGCACTGAACGAATGGGCGGCATTCAGCGATTGATTGCCGCCCATTCAGTTTGAAAGAGGCAGACTCTGCCTCACCAACGACACAACTATCCCAAGCCGCCATGACTGCATTCCTGCGCCACTCCGTTCTTGCTGTTGCCCTGGCTTGTGCCGGCCTTGCTGCGGATGCCCATGCCGGCGCCCGCGACGACCTGAAGTCCTTCACCAGCGGCCTGCGCGGCCTTGATGGGCAGTTCGCGCAGCAGGTGGTGGATCAGCGTGGCCGGGTCAAGGAATCCTCCAGTGGCCGTGTGGCGCTGTCGGCACCGCGCCAGTTCCGCTGGGAATACACCCGCCCGCATCCGCAGCTGATCATCGCTGACGGCAGCAAGCTGTGGGTGTATGAGCCGGACCTGGAGCAGGCCCGGGTCAGCCCGCAGGGCACCGAGGAGCAGAACAACCCGCTTACCGCGCTGATCAACCCGGCGTTGCTGGAACAGCAGTACGACATCAGCGAGGAAGCCGCGCCGCGCGACGGCATGCAGTGGCTGTCGCTCACGCCCAAGCGTGATACCCAGGCCAGCTTCGATGTCGCCGCACTGGGCTTCGCCGGTGGCGCGCTGTCGCGGATGGAGCTGACCGACGCGGTGGGCCAGCGCACCATCATCAGCTTCAGCGGCTGGAAGAAGAACCCGAGCTTTGCAGCAGGCACCTTCCGCTTCGTGCCGGGCAAGGACGTCGACGTCGTCGGCGACCGCTGAGTCCAAACCCGGCGCTGGAGGCCGGGGTAGGGCGGCCACGCTGCTAGAATGCGGGCGTGGCCAGATCCCGAAATATCTTTCTTGATGAAGCTCCCGCCGACCTGCTGACAGCGGACCGGGACAATATGCGTCCGCTCGCCGAGCGCATGCGTCCGCGTGCACTGGAGGAGATGGTCGGCCAGAAGCGCTTGCTCGCACCCAACACGGCGCTGCGCCGCGCGGTCGAATCCGGGCGCGTGCATTCGATGATCCTGTGGGGCCCGCCGGGCTGCGGCAAGACCACGCTGGCCTTGCTGTTGGCGCAGTACGCCGATGCCGAGTTCAAGGCGATATCTGCTGTGCTGTCTGGCCTGCCGGACGTGCGTCAGGTGCTGGCCGAAGCCGCGCAGCGCTTTGCCGAAGGGCGGCGTACGGTGCTGTTCGTCGACGAAGTGCACCGTTTCAACAAGGCGCAGCAGGACGCCTTCCTGCCGCACATAGAGCGCGGCACGATCATCTTTGTCGGCGCGACCACCGAGAATCCCTCGTTCGAGTTGAACTCTGCATTGCTGTCGCGCTGCCGCGTGCATGTGCTGGAATCGGTGTCGCCCGAAGACGTAGTGGAAGCGCTGCAGCGCGCCTTGGACGACACCGAGCGCGGGCTGGGTGAGCAGGAAATCACGGTCTCGGCCGAGTCGTTGCTGGAAATCGCCAGGGCCGCCGATGGCGACGTGCGCCGCGCCCTGACCCTGCTGGAAATCGCCGCAGAACTGGCTGCAGGCGAGGGCGGTGAAATCACCCCGGAAACCCTGCTGCAGGTGCTGGCCGACCGCACCCGCCGCTTCGACAAGAACGGCGAGCAGTTCTACGACCAGATCTCGGCACTGCACAAGTCGGTGCGCAGCTCCAACCCGGACGGCGCCATCTACTGGCTGGCACGCATGCTCGATGGTGGCTGCGATCCGTCCTACCTGCTGCGCCGGCTGACCATCATGGCGGTGGAAGACGTCGGCCTGGCAGATCCACGTGCGCTGGAAATGGCGATCAATGTCTGGAACGCCTATGACCGCATCGGTGCACCGGAGGGCGATATCGCCCTGTCAAACCTGGTTGTTTATCTGGCCAGCACCGCCAAATCCAACGCCGCCTACATGTCACTGCACGCGGCCCGTGCCGACATCGCCAAGTACGGCACCCAGCCGGTGCCGATGCACCTGCGCAACGCTCCGACGCGTCTGATGAAGACGCTGGGCTACGGTCAGGGTTACCAGTACGACCACGACGTCGAGGGCGGCATCGCGCTGGACCAGACCGCGTTCCCGGATGAGATGGGCGAACAGGTCTATTACAAGCCGGTGGAGCGCGGCCTGGAGATCAAGCTGAAAGACAAGCTGGATCGCCTGCGCACCGCCCGCGAGCAGGCCCGCGCGCAGCGCAAATGACCGCCATCCGCCACCCCGTGCCTGGAGCGTGAATCCATGTGGCAGTCCTTCCTGGCCATCGGTATTGGCGCGGCACTCGGTGCATGGCTGCGCTACGGGCTGAGTCTTTGGTTGAACCCGCTGCACAACACCGTGCCGCTGGGGACCTTGACCGCCAACCTGCTCGGTGGCTACGTCATCGGGCTGGCGCTGGCATTCTTCGCCAGCCGGCCCGAACTCTCACCGCAGTGGCGGCTGTTCATGGTCACCGGACTGCTGGGGGGCCTGACCACCTTCTCGACCTTTTCGGCCGAAGTGGTTTACCTGTTGCAGCGCCAGCAGCTGGGCTGGGGACTGGTCACCATTGGCTTGCACCTGGGCGGCTCGTTGTCGATGACCGCTCTGGGCTGGTGGACCTGGCGTGCCCTGCGGCACCTGACTTGAGCCCGCTTTCAATGCCGCAGTCGATACCGCATCATGCGCCCACCACAAATTGAGCGTTTCCTGGATATGCAGCAAAAGCGGGCACACGAATGAGCAGACCGGCGTTGGATGACGCGGCCCGCAGCGAAGCAATCCAGGATTCTGAATCGGGGAGCGCCATCATCGGCGCGGATGTAGGCGGCACCTATGCACGTCTTGGCTGGACGCAGCTGGATGCCAACGGTGCGTTGAGCGTCCGGGGTTTCCGCAAGTACACCTGCGCCGAACATCCCAGTCTTGCCGCTATCCTGCGCGATTACGCCGACTGGCTGGCGCGCGAAACCAGCGCACCACCGATCGCACACGCCGTCGTGGCCATCGCAGGCGTGCTCGATGGTGACACGCTGCTCAACACCAACCTGGCATGGCCGGTGTCGCTGGCGGCAACCCGCCGCGACTCCGGTCTGGAAACGCTGGAGCTGATCAACGATTTCGTTGCTGTCGCGCAGGCCATGGCGCATGCCGACGCCGACGCGCTGCATCTGATCTGCGGAGATCCCACCCAGGTGGTGCCTGGTCCGGCCGTGGTGCTCGGCCCCGGCACCGGATTGGGCGTCGCCGTGTATCTGCCTGGCGGTAATCCCTCGGTACTCGCCAGTGAAGCGGGGCATGCGGCGCTGGCAGGCTCCACGCCACTGGAGCAGGACGTATTGCGCCTGCTGTCGCGGCAGTACACGCACATCGACAACGAGCGGATCCTGTCCGGCCCGGGCTTGCTGACGCTCTACACCAGCTTGTGCGAACTGCGTGGCAGCACGCCGCAATGGCGCAGCCCCGCTGATCTGGTCGCGGCCGCCGCGGGCGGTGCAGACCCGCTGGCCGCGGAAAGCATCGAGGTTTTCTGCGCCTGGCTGGGCAGCCTGGCGGGTGACCTCGCACTGACCTTTGGCGCCCGGGCGGTTTACCTGACCGGCGGCATCACCGGCCATTTGAGTGGCCCTTTGCATGCCGGCGGCTTCCAGCAACGCTTCCTTGCCAAGGACCGATTGTCGCAGGCGCTGCGGCATGTGCCGGTCTGGCGTGTTGAACACGGCGAGCTCGGTGTACTTGGCGCATTGGCTTGGCACGTGGACAAACTCGCAGCACGCTGACACAACCCAGGAGAACCCAGGCATGAGTACCCGCAGACAGTTCCTGCAGTCGACCGCCCTGATCGGCGCATTGGGCAGTGCGGCGCCGGGCCTGCTGGCATCGCCGGTCGCTGCAAACGGCGCACGCGTGGTTTCAACCTGGGACTTCGGCGTAGGGGCCAACCAGGCCGCATGGAAGGTGTTGGCCGCTGGCGGCAGCGCACTGGATGCGGTGGAAGCCGGCGCCCGCTGGGCGGAAAGCGAACTCTGCAATCCAACGGTCGGGCGCTGCGGCAACCCCGACCGCGATGGCGTGTTGAGCCTGGATGCCAGCATCATGGCTGGCGATGGACGTTGCGGATCGGTGGCTGCATTGGTCGACATCCTGCACCCGATCTCCGTTGCCCGCGCGGTGATGGAGAAGACCCCACACGTCATGCTGGTGGGCGAGGGTGCTCAGCAGTTCGCCGTGCAACAAGGATTCGAACGACAGAACCTGCTCACCCCGGAAGCGGAGCAGGCATGGCGTGAATGGTTGAAGACCGAACACTACGCGCCGCAGATCAACGCCGAACGTCGTGGTATTCCCGGTGACAAGGACAACCACGACACGCTGGGCATGATCGCCATCGATGCCAGCGGACAGATGGCCGGCGCCTGCACCACCAGTGGCATGGCGTTCAAGATGCACGGCCGCGTTGGCGACAGCCCGATCATCGGCGCTGGCTTGTACGTGGACAACGAAGTGGGCGCCGCCACGGCCTCCGGCATGGGCGAGGAGATGATCCGCAATGCCGCCTCGTTCCTGGTGGTGGAGCTGATGCGACAAGGTCGCTCACCGGCCGACGCCTGCCGCGAAGCCATCCAGCGGGTGGTGCGCAAGCGCCCGGAAGCCAGCCGCACCTTGCAGGTCTGTTTCCTGGCAATGAACCGCAGCGGCGAAGTGGGCGCGTATGCGCTGCACAAGGGCTTCGTCTACGCGGTATGCGACAGCAGCAAGCAGGATGCCTTGCTGGACTCGGCATCGGTGTACACGAGCACGCAGGCGTGAGTTCGGCGTATCTGCTGGAGATCGCCTGCAACTCGGCGATGTCGGCCGTGGCAGCACAACAAGGCGGCGCCAATCGCATTGAATTGTTCGAGAATCTGGAACAAGGCGGCACAACGCCGTCGTCCGGCAGCATCGCGGTTGCGCGCGAGCAGCTGCAGATCCCGTTGTTCATATTGATACGCCCACGTCCTGGTGACTTTCACTACGGAAACGTGGAAGCAGAGATCATGCTGCGCGACATAGCGCATTGTCGGCAGCTGGGCTGCGATGGCGTGGTGATTGGCGCACTGACCGCTGACGCCGAGATAGACATGCCGCTATGCCGTGAACTGGTGAGCGTGGCCGGGCCAATGGATATCACCTTCCATCGCGCCTTCGATGCCGCCCGCGACCTGCCAGCCGCGCTGGAGCAGGTAGTTGAGCTCGGCATCAGACGCATCCTCAGCTCCGGTGGCCACGCCAGTGCTGCTGAAGGCAGTGCTGTGCTGGCCAATCTGGCGGAACAGGCCGGAACACGCCTGGAGTTGATGGCCGGCGCAGGCCTGAATGCCCGGAACATCGCTAACGTCGCCCGACAAACTGGCTGCCTGCAGCTGCATGCTTCGGCCAAGTCGCGGCGACTGTCCGCCATGCGCTACCAGAACCCCGACTTGCAGGGCTTGGACAACGATTGGATCCAAACCGAAAGCAGCGCGGTCAGGGCCTTGCGCATGGCCCTGGATGAGCTGGGCTGAGGATGCTCGATGCTCGCCGATTAAAGTGGCGAGTCACTTTAATCGGTGATCTGTAGCCTGAAGATCGTCCCATGCAGGCCTTGCAGCCCGCGGCCATCGTTCTGGATATTGCAGCAAGTATTGCGCACTGCTCGCGAGAGCACGGGCATCGCGTCGCGGTTTACCAGTCGATGCGCAGATCCAGGGACGCGTTCCGCGCTTCGCCAAGCATGTCCAGGTTCCAGTATTTGCGATTGAACACGTTGTTGACGTTGCCGGTCAGCGTGGCGTCACGACCTGCCAGCGTGGTGCGGTACTGGAAGCCGAGGTCGGTGATCGTGCGCCCTGGAATGAGGATGCGGTTGGCATCTTCGTAATACTGCTCGCCGGAATAGCGCACCGTGCCGTGCAGGCTGAAGCCGGTCAGCAGGGCAGGGCGGTAGTCGAAGTTGGCGACGTAACTACGCGGCGCCGAACCCGCCGGGCGGTTGCCGCGCAGCGCAGCGTTCTCCGGTGCAAGATCTTCCAGACTGGCGTCCAGCCACAGACCACCCAGCCCGATATCCAGACTGTCGGTCACGCCGTAGCTGGCGATCGCCTCGAAGCCGCGGTACAGGGTGAGACCGTCCTGCACCAGATAACGCTGGCCATCACGCCATTGGTCGATCTTCGCGCCGCGTTCAACGCGGAATGCAGCGGTAGTGAACCCAAGCCTGCCGCTCTGGTATTTGGCACCGATCTCGTATTGCTTGCTGATGGTGGCGTCCAGCACCTGGCCAGCATTGGCGTAAGGTGGCTCGCTGTCGAAGCCAACGCGTCCGCCGGACTCCAGCGACTCCACGTAGCTGCCGTAGATCGATACCGCTTCCACCGGCTTGTAGATCAATGCCAGCGTTGGTGTAAGCGCAGAGGTGGCGTAACCCGAATCCACGGTCGGGTCGCCGTCCTTGTCGCGCTGTTCGTAATCGACATAGCGCGCACCGAGTATCGCCTGCCATTTCTCGCCGAAGTGCAGGGTGTCGCTGGCGAATACCGACTTCTGCCTCTCATCCGAGCTCACCGCAGCGAAGCTGAAATCCGGAACGTGGTACGAGATGAAATCCTGTCGCTGGTAAAGATTGCCCGAGAAGTCATTGCTCCAGTAGAACTCATTGCTCCAGCGGTCCCAACTGCGCTGCATCGCACTGCCGAACACCAGTTCATGGCGTATCATGCCGGTGTCGACGCTGCCGGTGACCAGCACCTGGGCGACGCTGCTGCGAAGATCGGCGCCAAAGTTGTAGACGCTGCCTTCGTAGTCACCCGCCTCATTGAGCAGGTTGCCGAACATCTTGTTGGAGTAGTGCTCGCGTCGGCTGCCGCCAACGGTGAAGTCCACGTTCCAATCCTCGCTCACACGCCATTGCAGGCCGGTGGTGGTGTTGGTGGTCTTCGCTTGGTAGTAGGAATTGCGGACGCGAACGTTCTCGTAGTCATAGCTGGGGCGGGGCAGGCGGTCGCCCTGGTAGCTGTCCCAGTAGAAGTACATCGGTTCGTGCTTGAGCTTGTTGTCTTCGCGTAGCACTTCGGCGTGCCATACCAGCGCTTCGCCGATGGGCTGCTCCACGGCTATCGCAATGACTTCGCGGTCCAGGCCTGCGCCGTTGTAGGCATCGCCGCCGTCCTTGGCCAGGTTGACGCGTACGCCAAAGGAATCCGGGCCGTTGACGCGGGTGCTGGCGTCAACGCGGGCGGACCATGCGCTGTCGTTGCGCCAGCCCAGTGTCGTGGAGAGCATCGGTGCGCTGGTCGGGCGCTTGCTGCGATAGCTGATGATGCCGCCGGGCGAGCCAAAGCCGTACATGAAGCCGCCGAGTCCCTTCAGTGCCTGCACCGACTCGACGGCTTCGAGCGGATACTCGCCACCCCATTCCATCAACATCGGCACGCCATCCACATAGTGGTTGCTGACGCCGATGCCACGGATCTGTGTGCCCCACCAAGCGGTGGTGGCCGAAGGTTCGGCTGCGTAGACCGATGGATCGTTGATGAAGATATCGCCCAACGTGGTGGCGCCGCGCTTTTCGATGTCTTCCTGCTCCACCACGGTCACCGAGAACGGGGTATCCAACAGCCGTTTGGTGCCCAGCGCGCCGGCGCTGGCGTCGAGGTTGAGGTTCAAGCCCAGGCGCTCGCCCTTCACCCGCACGGTGTCGAGCTCGGTGGCGTCCTTGGCAGCCTGGTTGGCGGGAATGGGGTCCACCGTCTGCGCCTGCGCGTTCAGGCAGGCAGCGGAGAGGCAGATGAACAGGGCGGAATGACGCGGGAAACGCACGCGCGGAAGACGAGGCAACAAAGAGATGGCCTTGGCAGGAGACGCAGATAAGGAGCAGGGCGGCGGCGGCCTGCCAGCTGGGTTACAAAAAAATCGTATTGCGAATGAGTCGCAATAGCAAATCTTCGCCAGTCAGGTAAGAACCGGTCCGTGCCGCGACAGACTGGCCAAAAGGAGAATCAGTGCGAAGGATCCACCTTGATCAGCGCTGAGCACTGCACGGTCTTTTTATAGTGACTCGTCACGTAATTTGACATCCCCTTCTGGGGCGCTCGCTGGGCCGCGCGTGGGCGGGGCAGGGCGGGACGCCGGAATAGGACTGCAACTGATTGCTGTCGCAAATGCCGCTTGCGCCTGCAGGGAAGCATCCGTTGTGACCCCGACGAACATCTTTCGATCAGAAAGCGCCTGTGCAAGCGGGCGCTATGCGTGCTGCCGCGCGCAGCAGCCCAGGCACATGAGTGCAGTGCGAAGTGGAAACGCTGATGTGCCTGTTGAAGCCAGCGAGTGAGCTTTTCCAGCATGCGAGGACGTCTTTGCTGCAAATCAGGGTCCACGTACAACTCGAGACCCCGCGCATTTACGTCGGTTACCTCGAACCGCTTGGAGTGCTGCAGGTACTTCCGCGCTTGCCCGTTTCAGCGCTGCGGTCTCGCGCGAACTGTGCTGACAGCGTGCACAAAGTCGCCGACCGAACGGTTGCCCAGGCAGAAATCCCAGCGTTTTAAGCCTCGTCCTATGTCCCTGCTTTGCGTGGGAATCAACAATGCCGCCTCCCCAAAACAGAGTTTCAGGAGTAATACCAAGTGAAGCAGCAAGCAACCAGCATTCTGATTTCGTTGGCCGCTGCCATGGCCATGAGCGCTTCGGCCAATGCAAGCAATGTCATCACGTTCAACGGTGAAGTGACCGACCAGACCTGTTCTGCGGTAATCAACGGCGGCACCGATCCGACCATCGTGCTGAACAGCGTTCCGGTTTCCGACCTCAATGGTGCGGTGGGCAATTCCGCAGGTGAAGGTGTGTTCACCATCACCTTGACCGGCTGTGCCGCGTCTGGCGCCGATGAAACCTTCACCACCTTGTTCCAGGCGACCAACCCGACCACCACCGGCAACCTCACCAACACCGCTGCCGCAGGCGCCGAGGGTGTGGCATTGCAGTTGCTCGATGCACCGGGCGGCACCCCTGTGAACCTGGCCGGTGGCGCAGCTGTACGTGCGGGCGAAATCCTGCTGGGTGCTGGCGAGACCACCGCCACCCACGACTACGGCGTTCGCTATATCTCCGAAGACGCCACCGTCACGCCGGGCCCGGTCCTGGGCTCGGTGACCTACACCGTTCGCTACGAGTAACAGGCTAGGAGGGCGACTTTGAACAGTCGCCCTCCCGGGCTACGCATTGCCAGCAACTCCACTTGAGGAAAGCACATGCACCAGGTTCCTTCCCGCCGCTACGTTACCTGCACTGCAATCGCAGGCATCTTCGCGCTGTTGAACATGGGGGTGGCTGAGGCAAGTGTTGTTGTTTCCGGTACCCGCGTGATCTACCCGGCGGATGCAAAACAGGTCACGGTACAGCTGACCAACCAGGATGCGTTCCCCAATGCCGTGCAGGCATGGGTGGACGTTGACAACCCGCAGTCGACGCCAGCCGATGCCGATGGTCCGTTCGTGGTGACGCCTGCGGTATCGCGCATGGCGCCCGGTGCTGGCCAGCGGATCCGCGTGATGTTCGCAGGCCAGGACGTGCCCAGCGATCGCGAGTCCGTGTTTCATCTGAACGTACTGCAGGTGCCGCCGATGAACACCGCGCATGCAGATCAGAACAAGGTGATGGTGTTGATGCGCAACCGGCTGAAAATGTTCTACCGGCCAACGGGAATCGCAGGTACGCCTGCGCAGATTCCGGAGCAGTTGCGCTTCCGTATCCAGCAGTCGGGCAACAACTGGCATGTGCAGGTGGAGAATCCGACCGGCTACCACGCATCATTTGGCGGTGCCACGCTGAGCGTGGCCGGTGCCAGCTGGAAACTCACGCCGGCCATGGTGCCGCCGATGGGTTCCGCACAATGGATGCCGCTTGCGTCGACCCAGCTGCCCGCGGGCGAGGCGGTGGTTAGCGCGCACCTGATCAATGATTATGGTGCGAGGATTGCCGTCACCCATGCCGTTGCGCGCTGAACGCATGCGTATCTCGCAGCTTGCAGTCGCGTTGGGTGCTGCAGTTCTGAGCACAGGCAATGTGGCCAGTGCAAATGACTCGGTGTATGAATTCGACGATCGACTGCTGATGGGCTCCACGCTATCGATCAGCAACTTGAAGCGATTCAATAGCGATGACCAGGTAGATGCTGGGCGCTACCTCGTCGATGTCTATCTGAACGACAACTATGTCGACCGGCTTGAGGTGGAGTTCAAGGACGTGGACGGGCGTATCCAGCCTTGCCTGAGCGAGACATTCGTACGGGATACCTTGGGCACCCGCCTTATCGCTGTCGACGCTGCCGATGGCGGTGACCCGAACTGTGCGGAACTCAAGGTGCGCCTCCCAGGGGCAACCACGGCATTGGACGTAGGGCGCCTGCGCCTGGATCTTTCCGTGCCGCAGGCCTTGCTGATCAGCAAGCCCCGCGATCATGTCAGCCGCGAGATGTGGGATGCCGGCAAGACCATGGTGTTCGCCAACTACGATGTGAATGCCAGCCGCTCCACCTCACGCGGGATGGAGTCGCACTATGCCTCGGCTGCTGTGAACGCGGGTGCCAACGTTGGCATGTGGCGTCTTCGCCACCAGTCGAACCTGACCTATTCCAGCCGCCCTGGGCAGCAGAGCAGCAACTGGAACAGCATCCGCACCTATGCGCAGCGTTCGCTTCCCGGCATCTCAAGTGACATGACCATCGGCAACAGCTACACCGATGGCAACCTGTTCGGGAACCTGAGCTATCGCGGCATCAAGATCGCCACAGACGAGCGGATGATTCCGGACTCGCAGCGCCGCTATGCGCCTGTGGTTCGCGGCACGGCAACCAGCAGGTCGCGTGTGATCATCAGCCAGAATGGCCGCAAGCTGCGCGAAGAGGTGCTGCCGCCAGGGCCGTTCGCAATCGATGACATCAGTGGCGCTGCCTATGGTGGTGACCTGGACGTGGAGGTGCTCGCAGCGGACGGTAGCGTGGAGCGTTTCAGCGTGCCGTTTTCGGCCGTTCCCGAGTCGGTGCGCCCCGGGTATTCAAAATACAGCGCCACGCTGGGCGAGGCGGGGACAAACAATCAATCAAAGCAGGTGTTCGCCGAGCTCACCTATCAGCGCGGCCTCAGCAATCGGCTCACGCTCAATACGGGCGCCCGAATTGCCGAGAACTACATAGGCCTGCTGGCGGGTGGGGTCGTTGCAACTCCTTATGGCGCATTCGGTGGGAACTCGGTGTTCTCGCGCCTGCAGGAGGATGGTGCTGGTACCAAGACCGGCTATCGGCTTGAACTCAACTACAGCAAGACGTTCCAGGCCACCGATACCACGTTCACACTCGCAGGTTACCGCTACTCGTCCAGTGGCTTCCGCGACTTCTCCGAGGCACTCGGACAGCCGTGGGAGCAGGAAGCATTCGAGGATGAATTCGAGCGGCCAGACCGGCAGCGCAACCAGCGCAACCAGTTCACCGTGGTCATGAACCAGCGGCTCGGAGACTATGGTTCGCTGTACCTGACCGGTTCGGCGGCTGACTATTTCAATGATTCCCAGCGGGACGTGCAGTTTCAATTCGGCTACTCCAATGCCTGGCGGCGACTGAGTTACAGCCTGTCGCTGTCGCAGCAGCGCACGTGCTCGGTTGACCGGTGGAATTTCGGTTCCGCGTCGCAGTGCCAGTTGGGCCGATCGCTGGGGCTGACCCTGTCGATGCCGCTCGGCGCAGCTGCGTCCGCACCGGTGTTCAGCGCGATGGCTGCAAGCGATAGGCGGGCAGGTGCATCCAGCTACCAGTCCGTGCTCAGTGGCTCCCTGGGCGAGCGCCAGACCACCAACTACTCAGTGTCCGCAGGCCATGGCAGCAGCAGTGATGGTAGCCAGTGGAGCGGCAACCTGCAGACCCAGACTGCCTTGGGCAGTGTCAGTGCGGGTGCCTCTGCCGGTTCGGGTATGCAGCAGTTCACCGGCGGCATCCGCGGTGCCGTGGTGCTGCATGGCGAGGGGATGACCGCCGGCCCGTACGTTGGTGACAGCTTCGCGCTGGTAAAGGCCGAAGGCGCGCAGGGGTCACATGTGCGTGGAGGGCAAGGCGCACGTGTGAACCGCAATGGTTTCGCCCTGGTGCCATCGCTGTCGCCGTACCGCATCAATCGCATCGGGCTGGACCCGCAGGAGATGACGGCGGAGGTGGAGCTGTTGGAGACCGAGCGTACCGTTGTGCCGTTTGCCGGGGCTGCGTTGCGGGTCGATTTTGAAACCCTGACCGGTACGCCCTTGATCATCCGCGCACGCCGCGCGGATGGCACCGTGGTGCCACTGGGCGCGACCGTGGCCAATGAAGTGGGAGCCACCATCGGCATGGTTGGCCAGGCCGGGCTGATCTACGCGCGCTCACCGAATCGTACCGGACAGCTTTCAGTGCGATGGGCCGAGGCCCTCGGCGGGAGCTGCGTGGTGCCCTATGATCTGGGTGCACACGCCTCCCCCAATGCGGCTCCTGTCATCGTCGAGGCTATCTGCCAAGACATGCAGAACTACCAAGCGGACGCGCAATGAACACATTTCTTCGTTTGCTGTTTCCAGTTTGCCTGGCGGTTTCGCCGACGGCATGGGCAACCTGCTACAAGGTGGAAAGCGTTGGTACTGCCACCACCACTGCGCAGACTGCGATCCGGCCAGGGGAGGGGAGTGCGGCGGTCTGGGGCGGAGCCTGCGATACCTGCAATGGCTCGCTTGGCCTGCCCAGCGTGATCAATGTCAGTGATCCCTCATTCCAGCCCTATCCAACGCTCATTGCCAGCGCCGTGGCACCGACCACGCAGTACGGCTCTACTGGAGGCTACGATCCGGAAAGGGTTTTCTTCCGCTGTGCACCTGGTGACGCGGTGTACGAAATGTTTTCCTTGAATGGAGACAACCTCTACAGCGGTTGGTACAACGGCGGTGATGCCCTGGGCAATTCCATTGGGCTGCAATCGGCCTACAGGACCGCGTGGCGGAACGTGCTGCTTCGCCTGACCCACATGGAGACCGGGCAGTACTTCACCGATGTCTGGGCGGAGCGGCTGTTGCAGGGGCTGGATGTGGATTCCCGTGGCTACAGATTGGTAAAGGCAAAGAACCTGAGCGCAGTGCGTTCGGAGTTGTTCAGCGCGCCCTTGGAGTCCACTTTCTACTACGCAATCACCTCGTCGCAGCGCTACCTTTACACGCAGCCGGCTGGCTACGTCGCGATCAAGGGCCCGGGGCTGGTGTATCCGGACGTCGGCAAGACCCACTATGCGAATTATTCGGGCTGGCATTACAACTGGCCGGGCGCGATAGGGCTGTATAACGCGGTCACGCTGAAACGATACCCGACCTGCGCCGTGCTGAACGTTACGCCGCAGGTGGTGTTTCCGCGGGTTTCCATCAACGAGCTCAATGAAGGCGTTACCCATGAGGTGCCATTCCAGGTGAGCTTCAAATGCCAGAGCGGATTCAACAACAGTACCGCCAACAACGGCACCGCACTGGGCATAAAGGTGTCCGCCGGCGCTGCTGCCGCCGCTTCATCGTTGGGCTTGGCAAACGCCAATGGCGGCGTTTCCTACCTTGTATCCGATCGCTATAACGAAGCCGGTATGGCGAAGGGCGTGGGGATCCGATTGCTGCGCAATGGCCAGGTGATGAACCTGCTGACAAACGAGAACTCTGCGGGCGGTGTCGGGGCCAATGCACAGGCGCAGGGTTGGTATCCGGCGGTGGGCGGAGCCACCCAAGCAACCGGTACCACTGACGGCGTCACCCAATACAATGAGACGTTCACCGCCAGAATCGAGAAGCTCTCCGAAGGCACCCGGCCGCAGGTTACTGCCGGTCGCGTTGAGGCAACGGCGCAGATCATCATACGGGTCCAATAATGTCCCTCCAGCATTTGCTCATCGGTGTTCTGCTACTGACCTGCGGAAGTGCGATGGCAGGAGTGACCGCTGAGCGGACGCGGGTGATTTTCCCGCAAGGGCAACGTGAAGTAGCGCTGGTACTCGCCAACCAGAACGACTACCCGGTGGTGGTGCAGACATGGGTAGACGATGGCGCGCCCGACGCTGGCCCCGACGAGGCCCAAGCGCCCATCATTCCATTGCCCGCGATGTTCCAACTGGCTGCAGGCCAGCGACAGAGTCTTCGCCTGCTCTACGTCGGGCCCGCTCCAGTCGAGGACCGTGAGTCGCTCTACTGGCTGAACTTTCTTGAGATTCCCCCGAATCATCCGGATGGCCAGGACGCCGATTCCACGCGGCTGACGGTGACGATGCGTACGCAGATGAAGGTCATCTACCGCCCAGCAGCACTCAAGGCGGGGGCAGGGCAGGCGGCAGGGCGATTGGCCTTCCGGCTGGAGGGCGCGCATCTGTTCGCTGTGAATCCGACGCCGTTCTACATCACGCTTTCTGGGCTGGCGCTCTGCAATGGACAGCCGGTTGCCGTGGCGGCGGAAGGTTTGCTTGCCCCGAACTCGAACGTACAGATCGTTGATGCCGTCCCTGGATGCGCGCACCAGGACACCACCGTTCAATTCACCTGGATCGACGACGAAGGAAACAGCCAGCCCGGTAGGGCTGTGCTTTCTGCAAAGTAGCGGCGCCAGCCGTGCTCGTTGGGCGGGTTTGAAATTGAGCTCTCGCCTATTTACATGACGCGTCACTAAATCCTTGATGTCGATGGAAGCTTGCTTGTCGCTACCAAGACGGCAGCTTGCTGCGTGTCTTGTGCAGCAGCGAGAGATGCCGCACGGAGCGCTGTTCAGCACACGGAGCCTCGCCAGATCTGCGAGCCTGAGCTGGGTTGAGCGGACCAGATCTGGTTAGAAATAGTCCCCAAAGGAAAGCGATCTAGAGACGGGATACCTTGGCGGCTATCGCCGCGCCCTAGCAGGAACAACGATGCTTTGGGCGTGCTTTATGCAAGGCGGCGCTTAGAAAAGCGCTCCCGATGGCTGCGGTCGAGGGCAAGTTGCTGACAAGCTGCTGATGACCAGTAATCGTGGTTCTGCGCCGTCTTGTTTTTACATAATATACATTATGCGAAATTGCATAACGGAGCGGCTTCCATGGATCTGCCTCTGGATCAGGATCGGTTCTCACCTAACGACGTCCCCCCGACCTGAGTAGAGGTCGGGTTTAGAGTCCTGTTTTGATCTTATCTGTCTTCGCCGCCAGCTGCGCGGCGTAGTGGGCAGGTGTCATTCCGCCGAGTGCTCTTTTGGGTCTTTCTTCGTTGTAGTCACGTCGCCAGCTTTCGATGCTGGTACGGGCATGGAGCAATGTTGGGAACCAGTGTTCGTTGAGGCATTCATCGCGTAGCCGGCCGTTGAACGACTCAACATATGCGTTCTGATTGGGTTTCCCGGGCTCGATCAGGCGCTGTTGAGCGCAGCCTAGTTGGAGCGCTTGCTGCAGCAACATGAAGCATTTCATGCAGCCGGCGCGGTCATTCCCAATGACCTGCAGCGAACTTGGTGCATTGCCAAACCTCTGCAGTCTTATCGGCACATTGCCAACAGTACAAAAGCTGCTTGCGCATGCCTTGCGTTGCCTAGGACCCTCTGTCCATTTGCAACGCGCAAGAACTCGACCGCTTTTCGCGAAGGACTCATGCAAATCGAGCCTAGCACGCTGCGCCAGCCTTGGATGATTGATCAACAGGAGGGCCAGGTGACCGAGTGTGGATCACGCCGTTGCAATTTGGTGCATCCCCAACGCAATGCAGCCGACGTGGTGCAGCCACAACGACCGATGAGCTGATATCTGACTGCGGAATCGACGATAGATCCAGGCACACTCAAGCAAGGCAATGGTTGGTGCCAAGCTCGCCGGTAGTTGGGTCCAGTCAGCCGGCGCAGCGAACATGGTGCATCCGTCAACGCAACGTAGCCAAGTTGGAACATCGTCAATGAAGGAGCTCGTCTTCCTCGATGCGTCGAACAGGTCGTAGGAAGACTTGGTGCCAATGCAGCACCAAGTCCGAATACACTGGAGCTACAGGCGTTGAGCGATCCAAGCAGAAGTAGCAGGTCTCATGAATCCGCTGTAGCTGCCGTTAGCGAGCCTAGCGACAAATATGGCGTCGTTGGCGTCGATCCTCAGCTTCAAGTCTGCGCACAACGCGTCTGCGGATAGATTGGTTGATATCCACCTAACAGTCTCCAAGTTGGGATCCGCAATGTTGTCATGTCTGTTTAGGTGATTGAGAAACGCAGTTCTCTTCGCGGTGTAGTTCACTTCCCGATTCAAGTTCCAGGTCACGACATAGACGGCCATTTCGATCCTTCGAAACCGACACCAAGCGTGTCGGCGAAAAGTTTAGTAAACGTGACGCGTATCACGCAATGCGAGCGGGGCTAGCGTGCTGAAGTTGGGGTCGGGTGCCCTGCCCTCGTGTTTTTAGAGGTGACGATAATATATATTTATCGGAAGCAAGGCACATATTGCGGAGTAAAATCAGCACCTTATGAAATCCATGCAGCCGCCTTTGAACACTCTCCCCGCTCCGCCGACGCCGCTTACGCTGTCTGCTTCGTCAACGGATGCGGTGCGTGAGGTATTCGCCGAAGCGGCCTCTGCCAACACCACCCGCAGCTACGCTACAGCGCTGCGCTACTGGGCAGGCTGGTATGCGGGCCGTTACGGCCGACCCATTGAGATGCCGCTGGACCCGTCGTGCGTGATTCAGTTTGTCGTTGACCACTTGGCGCGGCGCTCCGGCGAATCCTTGGTGTGGGAGTTGCCGCCAGCGCTGGATGCGGCCTTGGTCACGGCCCGGCTTAAACAGCGCCCGGGGGCCTTGAAGCTACCGACCATCGTTCATCGGGTGGCCGTTCTGTCCAGTGCACACCAGTTACTCAAGCTAGCCAATCCGTGCGACACCCCCGAGGTGCGCCAGTTGCTGGCCAAGGCACGGCGTGCGGCGCACAAGCGCGGTGAGCGCCCCAACAAGAAGAGGGGAGCCCGCAGAATTCGGAAAAAATCGTACGCTAAGGTTTTCCGGGCAACCGTAGCGGCCTGAACTTCCCGTCCTCCAGCCTGCGGCTCTGCCGCCAGACGTAATCGCCGGTCAGGTTGATGTGTTCCCAGCCCAGCGGCGACAGGTATTGCAGCAACTCACCGTTCACCGGCTTGCCGACCTCGACCAACCCCTGAGTGGCGCGCTCCAGGTACACCGTGTTCCACAACACAATGGCGGCCGTCACCAGGTTCAGGCCGCTGGCCCGGTAGCGCTGCTGCTCGAAGCTCCGATCCCTGATCTCGCCGAGGCGGTTAAAGAACACCGCCCTGGCCAGGGAGTTGCGCGCTTCACCCTTGTTCAGTCCAGCATGCACGCGGCGGCGCAGTTCGACGCTTTGCAGCCAGTCGAGGATGAACAGGGTGCGTTCGATCCGGCCCAGCTCGCGCAGGGCCACGGCAAGGCCATTCTGGCGTGGATAGCTGCCGAGCTTTCGCAGCATCAGCGAGGCAGTGACGGTGCCCTGCTTGATCGAGCTGGCGAGGCGCAGGATGTCGTCCCAATGGGCGCGGACGTGCTTGATGTTCAGGGTGCCACCAACCATTGGGCGCAATGTCGGGTAGTCCTGGACGCTATTCGGCACATACAGCTTGGTTTCGCCGAGGTCGCGGATGCGCGGTGCGAAGCGGAAGCCCAGCAGGTGCATCAGGGCGAAGACGTGATCGGTGAAACCGGCCGTGTCGGTGTAGTGCTCCTCGATCCCCAAGTCGGACTCGTGGTACAGCAGGCCGTCGAGCACATAGGTGGAGTCACGCACGCCGACATTCACCACGCGGGTGCTGAACGGTGCGTACTGGTCGGAGATATGGGTGTAGAACAGTCGCCCCGGCTCGCTGCCGTACTTCGGGTTGACGTGCCCGGTGCTTTCGCCCCGGCCGCCCGCCCGGAAGCGCTGGCCATCGGAGGATGAGGTGGTGCCGTCGCCCCAGTGGGCGGCGAAGGCATGGCGGTACTGGTGGTTGACCAGCTCGGCCAGGGCCGCCGAATAGGTTTCGTCGCGGATGTGCCAGGCTTGCAGCCAGGACAGCTTGGCGTAGGTCAGGCCGGGGCTCGACTCGGCCATCTTGGTCAGCCCGAGGTTAATCGCATCGCCCAGGATTGCTGACAGCAGCAATGTCCTGTCTTTGGCCTCGGCACCGTCCTTCAGGTGGGTGAAGTGGCGGCTGAAACCCGTCCAGTCGTCCACATCCATCAGCAGTTCGGTGATCTTGATGCGCGGCAACAGCTGACTGGTCTGGTCGATCAGCGCCTGCGCGGTATTGGGCACCGCAGAATCCAGCGGGGTGATCTTCAGCCCGGACTCGGTGAGGATGGCATCGGGCAGCTCGTTGTCCTTGGCCAGCCGGGTTACGGTGGCCAACTGCTCGTCCAGCAGCTGTAAGCGCTCTTCCAGGTACTGGTCGCTGTTCGGGTTGATCGCCAGGGGCAGGGCCTGTTCCCGCTTGAGCGCGGCGAACTTCTCTGCCGGCAGCAGGTAGTCGTCGAAGTCGCGGAACTGCCGTGAACCCTTGACCCAGATGTCACCGGAGCGCAGGGCGTTCTTCAGCTCGGACAGCGCGCAGATTTCGTAGAAGCGTCGGTCGTGGCCTTCCGGGGTGATCACCAGCGGCTTCCAGCGCGGCTTGATGAAGGCGGTAGGGGCATCCGCCGGCACCTTGCGCAGGTTGTCGGCGTTCATCTCGCGCAGGGTCTGCACGGCCGCCAGCACGCCTTGCGCGGCCGGTGCAGCGCGCAGTTCCAGCACCTCCAGCAGGGCCGGCGTGTAACGGCGCAGGGTGGCGAAGTTCTCGCCGACCAGGTGTAGGTGGTCGAAGCCCTCCGGCCGGGCCAGCAGCTCGGCCTCGCTGACGCTCTCGGTGAATTCGTCCCAGGGAATCACCGCCTCGATGGCGGCGTACGGATCGCTGCCGTTTTCCTTTGCCTCCAGCAGAGCCTGGCCGATCTTCGAGTACAGGCGCACCTTGTCATTGATCGCCTTGCCCTGCTTCTGGAACTGCTGCTGATGCTTGTGCTTCGCGCCGCTGAACAGCTTGACCAGGATGCGGTCGTGCAGATCGACCAACTCATCAATCACAGTCGCGGTGCTCTCCAGCACTACGGCGGCCAGGGTCGCGTAGCGCCGCTGCGGCTCGAACTTGCCAAGGTCTTTGGGCGTCATCTGCCCCCCTTCGCGGGCCAGCTTGAGCAGGCGGTTCTGGTGGATGTGCCGGCCCAGCCCTTCGGGCAAGTCCACCAGCTGAAATGTCTTCAGCCGCTCGATGTGCTTAAGCATGTGCCGAGAGTTGGGTTTCAGCGGTGCCTGGCGCAGCCAGGTCAACCAGGTGATGCTGCTGCCGGCCTTGAGCTTCAGCAGTTCGTCCAGCTTGGCACGGTGCGAGTCCGTGAGTGGTTCGACCAGGGCGCGGTAGACCCGCCGATTAGCCCGCGCAATGGCCTCCGAGCAGGCCCGATCAATTACGCTCAGAGCCGGCAGGATGCGCCGCTTCTGCCGCAGGCTCTCCAGAGCCTGGCTGGCCAGCAGCAAGCCCTTGTCGGTCTGCTGGGCCAACTCGGTCAGCTCGCGCACGAGGTTGCGGAAGTCGGACAGGCCAAACGGGGCCAGTTGCAGGTAGGTGCGCAGTTCATGGGCGTGCTCGCGGCGGGTCACGTCGCGTTCGCCGTACTTCGCCCAACTCGCCGGGTCGGCCTGAACCTGCTTGGCCACCCACAGGATGACCGGCTCGGGCGGCTCGCTGTCGGTGCCCAACGCATAGCCGGGGTAGCGCAGCAGGCTGAGCTGCACCGCGAAGCCTAGGCGGTTGGCGTCGCCGCGCCGCTGGCGGATCAGCGACAGGTCGGAGTCGTTGAAGGTGTAGTAGCGGATCATGTCATCCTGGCTTTCTGGCAACGCAAGCAGGGTGTCCCGCTCCGTGGCCGAGAGGATCAAGCGACGCGGCATGTATCAGTCGTCCGTGCGGAGGTACTGGTAGAGGGTTTCCCGGCTGATGTTGAACTCGCGGGCAAGCTGCGCCTTGGGCTCGCCGGCCGTCGCTCGCTGCCGCAGGGTAGCAGCCTGCTCATCGGACAGGGCTTTCTTGCGGCCTCGGTACGCGCCACGCTGCTTGGCCAAGGCGATACCCTCACGCTGCCGCTCGCGGATCAGGGCGCGCTCGAACTCGGCGAAGGCACCCATCACCGACAGCATGAGGTTGGCCATCGGCGAGTCCTCGCCGGTGAAGACTAGGCCCTCTTTCAGGAATTCGATACGCACGCCGCGCTGGGTCAGCTTCTGCACAAGGCGGCGCAGGTCATCGAGGTTGCGCGCCAGGCGATCCATGCTGTGCACTACCACGGTGTCACCTTCGCGGACGAAGCTCAGCAGCGCTTCGAGCTGGGGGCGCTGAGTGTCCTTGCCCGAGGCCTTGTCGGTGAACACCTTGCTCACCTCGGTCTCCTCCAGCTGGCGTTCCGGGTTCTGGTCGAAGCTGCTGACCCGGACGTAGCCAATGCGATGTCCCTGCACGCCTACTGCTCCGCCGAGAAATGGCGCTCGGGCCAACGCCAACGGCGGATGCGCTCCCACAACACTTTGCCGCCAATCCCAACATCGTTCTTGTCGGGATCGAGATTGAGTAACAATGCCAGTCGAGCGATCGCGCTCTGCATCGGGTACATGTTCCCGTAGCCAGCGATCTTTCGCAGGATTTCATTCTCGCTCTTCTCTAACTCTTCGGGAGTATTGAAGGTGGTGGCATAGTCAGTGATCACTGCTGAAGCGGCATCCAAGGCGCTGTAGGTTTCTCGAAGCACTTCGAGCACTTCATGAGTGAGTGCCCCCAGCTCGACTTGGGTTCCATCCGGCAAGGTGGCGATCCCCTTCTCGAAAAAGATCACCCCGTCACGTAGATAAAGTGCCTGGAGGGCATCTACCCCAACGAACGACGGCGCGTCCTGGTCTACCGCAGGCCTGCCGAGAATGTGGCAATGCAAATGCAGGCTCGCGGCTCGAAGCAAACGCCGCGCCTCGGGAGTTGGTGGATTTATCCAAGGGTCTGCCTGCTCCCGCCGCCAGACAACCGTTCCCCACCACAGCCCGGCGACTACCAACCCTAATCCAACCCATAGAAAGGTCATCAGAACAACTCCGCGTTGAAGGTGAGCAAGGGGGCTAAGTGCACTTTCTGTTCCGTTGCGCCTCAAGCCCTGCTTTTGTCAGGCTGAAATCTATGACCTTTGCGGGCATGTGTCAAAGAATGCGAAAGAAGATGTCGTTTTCAGAAGACGGCTGCACTGAACGTCAGAAGCCGACTGCACTATAGCAGCGGAGGGGTTGGATCCATCAGGCAACGACGGGCTGCTGCCGGCCAATAGCCGACAATGACGACACTGGAAATCCCCGCCTGTGAGCGTCGGCTCAGGGCGGGACAGCGTCATCCAGCTACCTGCGCCACTGACTCAGCCTTGTCCAGCCGGCCGCGCCGCACGAACAGACTGACCAGCCGTTGACGGATCGCCACCTGGAGTTCCGCCAGTTGTTCCGGCGTGATGCGAATTTCACCCGCTCGACGAGCGCAACACCGGCGCCGCCTACGCCAAGAACCGGCGAATCGAACTCAAACTCACGAACCGCTGAGCGCCGCGTCACCGCGCTGCTGCGCCAGCCAGTCGCGCGGGGCGCAGCCCATGCGCACGCGGAAGGCGCGCGCCAGAGCGTTCGGGCTGCCGTAGCCGACGCGGTCGGCCACCACCGCCACCGGCCGCCCCTGCTTGAGCAGGGTGCAACTGACGTTCATCCGCCAGTCGGCCAGATAGTCGCCCGGCGTGACGCCCACCGCGTCCTTGAACGCGGCGGCGAAGCGCGCGCGTGACATGCCCGCCTTCGCCGCCAGCGCCTCGAGCGACCACGCGGTCTGCGGCGCATCGTGCATGGCGGTTATGGCGCGCGCGAGTTTCGGGTCGGCCAGGCCCGCCAGCAGTCCGGTGGCGCCAAGCCGCCCATCCATCAGATAACGCAGCAACTGGATCAGTAGCAACTCGCACAAGCGGTCGATGGCGGCCTGCCGACCGCACTGGTCGCGCTCGGCTTCGGCAAACAGCAACTCTAGCGTCGGCCCGAGGCCGGGCAAGTCCGCCAACGGAATCAGCAGCATCGACGGCAAGGCCATGGCCAACGGATTGCCCGTCGAAGCGCCCAGGTCGACCTCCGCACACAACTGCTCAGCGGTATCGCCGGGGGCGGCGACAAAACGATGCGACGCCACGCGCGGATAAAACAGCAGGCTCGGCTCGGTAACCAGCAGATCTTCATGCACGGGCGAACGCGCCGTAATCGGGCCGCGCCGCACCAGATGGATATAGCCATGCGGCGCCGCGTAATGATGCTGCCCACAGAAGGCGCCGCTGTGAAAAACGCGCGCCGAAAGCGAGTAGTGCCGGAGCAAGCCGGCCAGTCGATCCGCCATTCCACTCTCCATATAAGACGATAGGTTACGTATTTGATACTTTACGTGCCATATCGTACCAAACAAAGGGCGATCATGCCCACGTGCTCTTGCACCTCACCCACTACGGAGATAGACATGACCCAAATCGCCCCCCTGACCATCGACACCGCTGACGCCGCTACCGCTGCCACACTCAAGGCCGTCAAAGCCAAGCTTGGCATGGTGCCGAACCTGTTCGCCACGCTGGCCCACGCGCCGGCGGCGCTCAATGGCTACCTCGGCTTGTCCGAAACGCTGGGCACCGGCCGCCTGAATGCCTCCCAGCGCGAGATCGTTGCGCTCGCTGCCGCTCAAGCCAATCGCTGCCAGTATTGCCTGAGCGCACACACCCTGATCGGCAAAGGTGCCGGACTGTCGGCAGAGGCCATCGCCGCGGCCCGCACCGGCCAGGCGGCCAACGCACTTGACGATGCAATCGCCGGCTTTGCCCGCGCGCTGGTCGAGCAACGCGGCGTGGTGTCGGCCGACGCCATGGCCAACTACCGCCGCGCGGGGCTCGACGACGGCCTGATACTGGAAGTGATCGCCAACGTCGCGCTGAACACGCTCACCAACTACACCAACCACATCGCCGACCCCACGGTGGATTTCCCCGTGGTCGCCGTCTGATCTCCATAGGCATATAAGGAGAACACGATGAAAATCGCACTCACCGGCGCTCTGCTCGCCAGCGCCCTCGTCCTGCCACTGGCCGTCACGGCCGGCGACTAAAGGCCTCGGCCGAGCACTACCGCAAGACCGGCAAGTTCTTGGACGGCGCCACGCTGGTGAAAGAGATCCGCAAGCTCGAAACCAGCGCCATGACCACTGGCAACCCTGTGGTCTGGGGTTCCGATGCGGCCGTGTGGTTCGTGATGGTCAAGGACGCCAAAGGCCGTTTCGCCAGCAACCCCTTGTGGGGCGACGGCTGGGGCTGGGCGCTGTTCAAGGCCGACGCCCCCGCCAAGAATGTCGCCGTCAGCTACGAAGCCGACTGCATGGGCTGCCATGTGCCGGCGGCCAAGACCGACCGCGTATTCATCCAGGGCTATCCGACACTGACCCAGCACTGACTTGCTGCCGGGTTACGCTTCGCGCAGGATGGCACCTCCGTCCTGCGCGAGCCACCCTTTCCGGAAGCGCGCCATGCCGACACTCGACGCCTTTCTGACCGACGTCCGCGCCTGCACGCGCTGCGCACCGCATCTGCCACACGGCGTGCAGCCGGTCTTCCAGTTTCACCCGAGTGCGCCCATCCTCATCGCCGGCCAAGCACCGGGGGCCCGGGTCCATGCCTCAGGCGTGCCCTTCGACGACGCCAGCGGCGCGCGTCTGCGCGCCTGGCTGGGCGTGGACCGCGACACCTTCTACGACCCTACCCGCATCGCCATTCTGCCCATGGGCTTCTGTTATCCGGGCACCGGCAAAAGCGGTGACCTGCCGCTACGCCCGGAGTGCGCCCCCCGCCTGGCGCGAAGCCTTCATGCAGCGTTTCGAGCGCCTGTCGCTGGTCATCGTGCTGGGCAGCTACGCCATGGACTACCACCTCGGTACTGGCAAGACGCCGCTCACCCGGGTGGTCGAAGCCTGGCGCGAGCACTGGCCGCAAGCGTTCCCCCTGCCTCACCCTAGCCCGCGCAACAATCGCTGGCTGGTGCGCAACCCCTGGTTCCAACAAGGGGGCGTCACATTAAACGGGCACAGATATACGGTAAGGGTGTCAGGTGTCGAAAAACACCTGTTTTTCGTACACTACGGCCAATGCGTGGCCTACGATTTTGCGGTCGTTCTACAACACGCTGAACACCGGTATGGACCGCCCCGGGATTGCCCGAGGCCGCAACTCCTGAGAGTGAGGGTCTACGATGAGCAAGACGACGAACAAGTTTGCCCCTGATGCGCGAAGTTCTACCACAAGCGCCGTCAGGTAAGCCAAGAGGAGGCGGAAGGTGGCCGGGTGATGGTGATGCTGAGCCGCATGGCAAATAGCAAAAATCCCGCCAGAGTTTGACGATCTGGCCATTGAGCGAAGCGAACCGTCAGCACGTGGGGATCTAGAACTGGATGCTGAACGTATCAAAAGGCTCGGTACTCTCGACGATGGGCTGTCGAACGTATCTTCGCATGGCTTGGCCTATGCCGCCGCATCGCGAAGGACCGGGAAACCACTATTGCACCATCAAACGCATCGGCGACCATCGCATCCATCCGCATGCTCACCCGCAGAGCTGCGAGGTATTGCTACACCTTAGGACCTTCCGAATCAGGCATTTATGTTGTGCAGCCGGCCGACCGGCTCAATCCTCGTTAAACGCATCAATGATCCCACTAGCCGCCAGTCGCTCAACCTCGCGACCGATGGCCGCTACAAGTAATTTGCCTGCGTCGCTCAAACCTTCGCGGTAAATGATGCCCGCGCGGCGCGGCGGGGCCGGAAGCGGTATCGGGATGAGGCGAAGCAGCCCTCTTTCCAGGTCGCCCGCAACAAGGACCTTCGGCATCGCCGAGATGAAATTTCCCGTTAGCAACAACTCGCGCATGAACCCGACCGATGTCGACCGAATGGACACATCTAGGTCTACCTGCATGGCGGAGAGCGCGGTACGCACGTCGTGTTCGACGCGAGTACTCACGGCCGGAGAGACGACGTGAAAGCGCCGCACGTCCTCTGCAGTCACGCCATCGAGTTCGAACAGGGGATGGTCGCTGCGGGCTATGAGACCGACGGGCTCGCTATAGAGTGCGCGCCGGATCAGGCCATCGGGTGCATCCGGCTCGTAGAGGCGGCCCACCACGACGTCGATCTCGCCCGAATGCAGGGCGGGCAGCAATTGCGTCGTCAGACCTTCGATGACCTCGACCCCGAGGTGGGAGCCTCGGTCGGTCGCGTCTGAAATCACCGTCGGCAAAAGTCCGTGCGCCGCGACAGGCAGCGCGCCGACGCGGATCGTTCGCTTGTGTTCCTCGAACAGCTCTCCGAGGTCGGCCTCGATCTGGCGCATGCCGCCCAGGAGACGCTGGGCGCCTCTTGCCAGCAGGCGTCCGACAGCGTTCGGTTGCACGCCCCGGGGATGCCGCTCAAACAGTTCGCAGCCGACGATATCTTCGACTTCCTGCAAGGTTCGGCTGAGACCGGGCTGACTGACGCCGAGCGCCTTTGAGGCCCGCAGAAGGCTCTTGTGCTGGTCAAGAGCCTCAATCACGCGCAAATGCCGGATCTTCAATCGTTGTTCGAGGTAGCGCGCCATGCCGCCATCCTAGCGTGCGCTGCCCTACCTTGAAAAGGGCATCGCGGGCCGCGTCAGTTCAGGTGGCGTGCGGCACTGCTCGGGTCTGCATGAACTCTTCGAGCGTCTCGCCGCGCATGATGGCATAGACTTCGAGGTTCGTCCGCCGCACTACGCGTGCCCATTTCTCGAGAACGAAGAAGTTGACGCCATACTGGACGATGCCCAGCCAGTCACGCGCGCGCACGAGTGCCTTCTCCTCGTCCGAAAGGGAGGCTACCGTCATCGCAGCCTCCTCGTCGTCGAGGAAGGCTTGGCGATACTTCGGACGGATCATGTTCCAGAAGAAACGGTTAAACGCCAGTGTACGGTTGCAGGTACGCAGATCGAAGACGTACGTGCCGGTGAGTTCTTCGATACCGACGGTCTGCGGGTTCTGGGTGAACATCGGTCAGGCCTCCACGCTGGTGCTTGCTGCGGAAGGCTGCGCGCGCTCACCTGCCTCCTCATAGACCACGACGGTCATCGCCGTGGTGGTCATCAGATAGTAGTTACGGTGGATTTCGGTCAGACGATCGGGCAGGGCGCCGCGCATTGCCAGCCACATGATCTGCTCAACGCTTTCGGCGCCGCCGAGGCGCACGTAATCCGCGTGGCGCAAGTGGAGCAGCTTTTCCGGCGTGTCGCAAAGCTGCTCGAGAAATTCCATATCCCAATCAGTGTCGTTGTAGCCGGCTCGCTCCCCATGAATCTGGTGCGAAAGCCCGCCGGTGCCGACCACCACGACCGAAAGGTCCTCTGGATAGCTTTCAATGGCGCGGCGCACTGCCTGGCCCAGGCGATAGCAGCGCCGGCCGGTGGGCAGCGGGTACTGCAGGACATTGACCGCGATGGGGACGACGACCCCCGGCCAGTCCGGCTCGTGGGGCCACATGAGCGGAAGCGGTGATGCAATTCCATGATCGATGGGCTTGTTCTGGAAGAACGCAAGGTCGAATTCGTCGTTGACCAGCGATTCTCCGATATGCGCCTGGAAGTCTACGTTCCCGCGAATTTGCGGCAGATCGCGCAGACCCGCGCCCTCATCGGCTATGGGGAAGCGGTCCCCGATGCCCAACGCGAAGGTGGGGTAAAGGTCGAAGAACATCGTGCTGGCATGATCATTGTAGAAGAATAGCAACACGTCCGGCTTCTTCTCTGCAAGCCATTCGGCGACCGGTTTGTAGCCGTCGAACAAAGGTGCCCAGACGGGATCCGCCTGGCGTCCCTTGTCGTAGGCGACGCCGATCGTCGGGACGTGAGAGGTTCCGATGCCACCGATTATCCGTGCCATTTCGTTCAATCCTGTTGGGGCGGCTGCGCTTGGCAGCGGCCATGTCATGCTGTCCGGCCGCTTTACTCAGCCGAATGCGAGGGAGCCGGCGCGGCTCTGAAACTTCCATGCGCCGTCATCGTCGCGGCGGAAGGTGTCATCGAAGTCACCGAGGAGCACTTGCGCGCCTTTTTCGCCGGAATAGAGGACGACGTAGCTTCTGGCGCACGCAGCGTTTTCGTCCAAGACCTCGACCACTATGTTCGTCATGACGTGGCGCGTGATCCGTTTGGGACGGTCGCGAAAGAACGCGCGGATATCCTCCCGGCCCGTGACGGGATTGGTCGGGTCTGTCGGCCGGGCAAAGCTGCCCTCGCTCACGAACATTTCGGCGAGGGCATCGTGGTCGTGGGCGTCGTTAAGCTGCGCAAAGCGCTTGATCAGGCGCTCGCAGGCATGTTCGATGCCGAAACGGGCGGCATCATTCATGCGCGTGCTCCTTCGATAGGGGGGTCAGCATCCACTCCGAGAGCGCTTGCGAAACTGCTTCAGGCGCTTCGAGCGGGGCCATGTGGCCGCTGCCAGCGAAGACGACATAAGTCGCCTGCGGCACGACATCAACGATGTCGAGGTGCTGGGCCGGCGGGCTCCATGCGTCCAGTTCCCCCACGCCGACGAGTACCGGACAGCGCAGCAGCGGCAAGACCTGCCGCGCGTCCGGGCGCGTGAGCAGGGCCGTAATCTGAGCCTGATGAATCGCGGGGTTCATTCGCTCGACCATAGCATAGAGATCCGAGCGCAGCGAAGGGTCGGCGTCAAGAGCTCCGGGCGCGACCATCGGAGGCAGCCAGGCGTCCGCCGCTGCTCTCATTCCTTCACGCTGCCCAAGCTCAACCAAGTGCGCTCGCTTCTCCGGTTCGCCCGCGCGCATCGGATGGATGCCGGTGTCCAATAAGGCCAGACGCTCTACGCGTTCGGGAGCCATCCGCGCCATCTCCATGGCGACACGCGCGCCCATCGAGTGACCGGCGACGGAAAGCTGCGCCGATGTTTTGTTTAGCACCGAGGCAGCCATGGCCTCAATCGATGCGAAACGGGTGAGGTCAGGTATGAGGATATCGTATCGTTCGCCCAGAGCTGCCACCTGATGCTTCCAGATAATGGCATCACAAAGCAGTCCGGGTATTAGAACGAGCGTCTCGGCCAAAGCAGCATCCTCTCGCGGTGAGTTTGTTTCGCCACGCCTAACTCGCTGCGGATGGAATGTCTTATACCTCTCTGCTCGTTTGATATGCCAAAAATGCAATCCGAGATATTTGGCTGGGTTATATCGAACGCGCGCAAAAGCATACGCCCCGCATCTCTCTCCCTGATAGATCCATGACGATGCAGACTGCGAAGAACAGTCTCAGCGCTGGCATGAGAGGTGAAATGAACAAGGCACAATCCCCCGGCCCCGACGTGCGGAAAAGCGACATCGAAATCCGCGCGCGCGCTCGGGATGGCTTCTTGTCGACCTCTTCTCCCGATCCTCGCGCGTTGATCGCGCGTGAGCCTATGCACTCCCGTCAGATCCTCGCTGTGGCGCTTGCCGCGGCGCTCAATGCGCTTGACGGGTTCGATGTGCTGTCGATCAGCTTCGCGGCACCCGGAATCGCGAGAGAGTGGGGTATAGATCGCGCCGCCTTGGGCGCGGTGCTATCGATGGAGCTCATCGGCATGGGCGTCGGGGCTTTCGTGCTGGGTGCGATGGCCGATCGCATCGGGCGACGTCCCACTATCCTTAACTGCCTCGTGATTATGGCTTTCGGCATGTTCGCTGCCTCGATGGCGCCGAATGTGACGACCCTGTCGATCTTCCGGCTTTTCACGGGGCTTGGCATCGGCGGGATGCTTGCGGCCACGAATGCCATCGTGGCCGAATGCTCCAACGCCCGGCGACGCAATCTTTCGGTCGCGGTTATGGCGGGCGGCTATCCCGTCGGGGCTATCGTAGGCGGGCTGATTGCCAGCGAACTGCTCGAACTCACCGAACGCTGGGAGTCGGTTTTCGAATTCGGTGCGGTTGCGACCGCCTGCTTTATTCCGCTGGTGCTATGGCTGGTGCCAGAAACCATCGCGTTTCTGCTCCACAAGCGTCCGAAGGGCGCTCTGGAGAAGATCAATCGTACGATGACCCGCCAAGGGCGTGCCCCGCTTCTTGAACTGCCCCCGCAAGATGAAGCGCCTGAGCGCGTTGGCGTCGCAGCCTTCTTCAGCCCCGGCATTGCAGCCGTAACAGTGCTGCTGGTCGTCGCTTACGCTATGCACATGATGACCTTCTACTTTCTCATGAAGTGGATCCCCAAAATCGTGGCGGACCTGGGTTTCCCGGCGGCATCGGCTGGCGGGGTGCTGGTATGGGCCAACGTGGGCGGCGCTAGCGGTTCGCTCGTGCTCAGCCTGTTGACGCAGAAAGTCGGGGTGCGCCTGCTGGTCATAGGCTCGATGTTCCTGGGCGCGGTGGCCATCGCTGCATTCGGCCAGGGCTTCACCACGCTCGCTTCGCTCTCTTTGCTCGCGGCGATCGGCGGTTTCTTCACCAATGGGGCGACTGCGGGCCTCTATGCAGTGATCGCGCAGTCGTTTCCCGCCGCGCTTCGGGCGGGTGGCACGGGCCTCGTCATCGGCATAGGCCGGGCGGGGGCTGCGATGGGCCCGATCGTTGCCGGTCTGTTGTTTGCCAGCGGCGCCTCCCTGTCGCTTGTCGCCGTCCTTATGGCGGGCGGGACACTGATAGGCGGAATTGCCCTTTCGTTTGTGCGCTACCGGGAGAGCGAGGTCGCCTGACCAGCTCTGTCGGCGTGAAAATCCGGGTCTCACCGAAAACCCAACAAGATGGATGTCGAAAATGCGTGAAACTGTTGCTTCTCTTCTCCTGCTCCTCGGCAGTGCCGAAACCGGTGCGCCGGCTTTTGCCCAAGCGAGCGCGCCTGCGCCCGCTCCGGCAGCGAATACCCAGCTTGCCTCAGCTGACATGGTCGTGACGCTGCTGGGCACGGGAACGCCCACGTTGAGCCCGGCACGCTTCGGGTATTCGACGCTGGTGCAAGTCGGGGGCCTCAATCTGGTGTTCGATGCAGGGCGTGGAAGTTCCATCCGCCTTGCACAACTGGGCGTGAAGCTGGGCAGCATCGATGCCACGTTCATCACCCATTATCACTCCGACCATGTCAACGGCTTGGGTGACTTGTGGTCGACTAGCCTGCTGCCTTCGCCGCAAAATGGTCGGACAGCCCCTTTCGAGCTTTATGGCCCGGTTGGCATCAAGCAGGTGGCTGCCGGCATGCAGGCGATGTTCGAGCCTGATCTGGTGATCCGTCGTCACGACAACGAAGTGACCGCCGCGGCGGAGAAGCTCAACGTCCATGAGTTCACGCGAGACGGCGTCGTGTTCGAGAAGAATGGGGTGCGCGTTACGGCCTTCACGGTGGATCACGGCGCGGCGATCAAGCCTGCCGTCGGCTACAAGGTCCAGTACAAGGGGCGCACCGTGGTCCTGTCCGGAGACACCAAATACGATCTGGAGGTCGTCCGACAGGCAACCGGCGCTGATCTGCTGGTGCACGAAGCCAGCATCGTTGCGGCAAGCCATGTCAACGATGCATGGGCAAAGCCTTCGATCGCGCATCACACCAGCGCCGAAGAGGCAGGCGACGTGTTCCGCCAGGCGCACCCGAAGCTTGCCGTATTCTCGCACATCTCGCGGCCGGGCCCGCAGGACGAGACCAACACCGATGCGGCGCTCAAGCGTCGCGCGCTCTCGCACTGGCCGAACGGAAACGTCGTCGTCGGCACCGATCTGATGCGCATCGCCATTGGCTCCGCAGTGTCGGTCATTCCTTCTCCGGCTCAGTGATCTCGCCTGCCTTCAAAGGATAATACCGTATGCACCGGCGATCCCTCATCAAATCTGCGCTTTATACGGCTCTTGCATCAGCCACCGCCGCCTCGGGCGTGCCCGCGATGGCGGTGACGCCAGCCAGGAAGCGCAGTTTCGTTCTGATACACGGCGCATGGCATGGCGGATGGTGCTGGCGCGATGTAGCGGCTTTGCTGCGAGCTCAGGGACACACCGTCTACACACCATCGCTCACCGGGTTGGCGGACCGTTCGCACCTTTTGTCCAATTCGATTACTCTCCAGACACACATCGACGACATCGTGAACCTGTTTGCATGGGAAGACATCGAGGACGCGGTGCTGGTCGCACATTCGTATGGCGGTTGGCCCGTTTCCGCGGCGCTCGCGAAGATCGGGAACAAGGTGGCCTCTGTCGTCTTCGTGGATGCCTTCGTGCCTGAAAATGGACAACGCGTAATAGATCTCAACTCGCCGCAGTTTCAACAGGCGCTCAAGGACGCGATCGCCAAAGGCGAGGCGGGACGACCCGCGCCAAAAGCCGAGGTCTTCGGCATCAAGGATACTGCCAGAGCAGTTTGGGTGCAGGCGAAGATGACCCCGCAACCATCAGGGGTCGCAATCCAGCCTATCGTCCTGTCAGGCGCGCGCGATCGCGTAGCACGCAAAACGTACGTTCGCGCTACCGGCTTTGCGATGCCGACGTTCGACAGCTATTTTGCCAAGGCGCAGAAGGATCCCTCGTGGACCGCGATAGGACTTGCAGCCGAAGAGTGCGGGCACGACGTGATGATCGACATACCGCAGCAGCTATCGGAAATCCTGCTGTCCGCAGCTTGATCTCCGCGATTGCGGATTAGCCCGCGCGAGACTGCGCAAGAGAACTTATAAACGCCGGAGTAAAAACATACCACTGACGGGTCTTTCGGGGTCCGTTCATTTCGGAGTAAAAGTGTACCGGTCCTGATGGGTCCTCTGGAGAGAGGGCCGGAGGATGAAGTCAGTGGAGATATATGCGAAGGTCCGTCGGGCCGTATTGGTTGAAGGGATGACGCGGCGAGAAGCAGCGCGTTATTTTGGTGTTCATCGCAACACGATCACGAAGATGCTGCAGTATGCGGAGCCACCGGGATATCGGCGAGCGGTGCCGCGGGTGTCGGAGAAGCTGGCACCGTTCGAGACGTTAATCGACGAGATATTACGTTCGGACAAAGGTGCTCCTCCCAAGCAGCGCCATACGTGCAAGCGGATATACGAACGGCTGCGGACTGAGCATGGGTATACGGGCGGTCTGACGATCCTGAGCGATTATGTTCGTTCGCAGCGGTTGCGTTCCCGCGAGGTATTCATACCGCTGAGCCACAGGCCTGGGCACGCTCAGGTGGATTTTGGCGAAGCCGATGCTATCATCGCAGGCAAGCGGGTGCGGCTGCATTATTTCTGCATGGATTTGCCACAGTCCGATGGGTGTTTTGTGAAGGCCTATCCCGCCGAAGTGGCGGAAGCGTTTTGCGATGGCCATGTCAGCGCCTTTGCCTTTTTCGGCGGTGTGCCTACGCGCATCCTGTACGATAACACCCGGCTTGCGGTGGCGCGCATTCTTGGCGATGGACGGCGCGAACGCAGCCGGATGTTTGCGGGCTTGCAGAGCCATTATCTGTTCGACGATCGGTTCGGTCGCCCCGGCAAGGGGAACGACAAGGGCAAGGTCGAGGGACTGGTCGGCTATGTGCGCCGCAACTTCATGGTGCCGATACCGGCGGCGGCGAGTATCGAAGAACTGAACGCCCGCTTTGCCGATCAATGCCGGCGTCGCGGTGCAGCGGTATTGCGGGGACAAAGCCAGAGCATCACGGCGCGCATGGAAGCCGATAGTGCCGCGTTCATGCCCTTGCCGGAGGTGGCGTTCGATCCGTGCCATATCGTCAGCGGCTGCGCGTCGTCGATGGCGCTGGTGCGCTATCGCACCAACGATTACTCGGTACCCACGGCGTTCGCGCATCAGCAGGTCGTCATCAAGGGCTATGTCGATCGTGTCGACATCGTCTGTCGGGGCACGTGCATCGCCAGCCATGTGCGCAGCTATGAGCGAGAGGATTTTATTGCCAACCCGCTCCACTATCTGGCCCTGCTCGAGCATAAGCCCGGCGCACTGGATCAGGCCGCGCCGCTTGATGGCTGGCACCTGTCCGAACCGGTGCACCGCCTGCGGCGGCTGATGGAAGCGAGAAGCGGCAAGGAAGGACGGCGTGCCTTCATCCAGGTCCTGCGGTTGTGCGAACATTATGAGCAGTCGCTGGTCGAGTGGGCGGTCGCCCGTGCGCTGGAGCTGGGCGCGATCAGCTTTGATGCGGTCAAGATGATCCTGCTTGCGCGTCTGGAACACCGACCCGCGAGGCTGGATATGAGCCTGTATCCCTATCTGCCCCGCGCCAATGTCGGTGTGACCGATACCCGCGCCTATCTGGGCCTGATACCCGATGCCCACCGCGTGACAATGAAGGGGGCATCAGCATGACAGACCCTGTGATGCAACCGCTGCCTGCCATAATGGAGACGGGCACCAGCGTGCCGCCGCAGATCCTGCTGGGCAACCACTTGAAAGCGCTCAAGCTGCCGACCTTCGCTCGCGAGTATGAGAAGGTGGCGATGGAAGCGGCGGGCAGCCGCACCGATTATCCCGGCTATCTGCTGCGCCTGTGCGAGTTGGAACGGATCGACCGGGAGCGGCGCATGGTCGAACGCCGTATCCGGCTCGCCAGGTTCCCGCACACCAAGAGCTTCGATACGTTCGATTTTGCCGCGCAGCCTTCGCTGAACAAGCCGCTGGTGGTTGAGCTTGCGCGATGCGAATGGATTACGACGCGCAGCAACATTATCGCCCTTGGGCCCTCCGGCACCGGCAAGACCCATGTCGCGCTCGCGCTCGGCCTGGCGGCCTGTCAGAAAGGACACAGCGTCGCCTTCGTTACAGCCGCCGCCCTCGTGCATGAGCTGATGGAGGCAAGAGACGAGCGCCGGTTGCGCCAGCTGCAAAAGCATCTCGCCTCAGTCAAGCTGCTGATCCTTGATGAACTGGGTTATGTCCCGTTCACCGCCGTCGGCAGTGAACTGCTGTTCGAGGTGCTCAGCCAGCGCTACGAACGCGGCAGCACGCTCATCACCAGCAATCTGCCGTTCGATGAATGGACATCGGTGTTCGGATCCGAGCGGCTTACCGGCGCCCTGCTCGACCGGTTGACCCACCATGTCCATATCCTCGAGATGAACGGGGGCAGCTATCGGCTTGCCAGCAGCCGGAAACGGCAAAAGCACAGCCACCACGCACAGCAAGAGGAGGTGCCCCCCCCATGACCTGATCAGAAAACCCCTCATCTGCTGTGCTGAACGGCCTTCCGCTACGCTCCAGACCGTTCAGCACAGCAGATGAAAGCACCGCCTCGACAAGAGGCTTTTTGTTCAATCCAACTGGTACACTCTTACACCGGAATCTTGCACAATTTTACCCCGGCATTGACAGAACTTCAAAATGATGTGAACGACCTCGCTTGTGGGGCTGCTGGACTGCGGCAGACAGGGGCGTCGTCTGGGAGAAGGCTGTGTTGAAAGGTTCCAAGACGATCGTGTGCGGCTGTCTGCTGGGAGCAGCGATCATGACCGGGTCGACTGTCGCCCTGGCGCAATCGGTGCCTCCGGCCAGCACCGAGGACGAGTCCGCAGGTGGCCCGATGGGCAGCCAGGCGCAACCCGGTGTTCGCCCCCCACGATCGCAGCCCCGCGCTGCCGTGGCGGTCCCCGGCGGGCAGACGGGAACGCCGAACCTTCCCCAGGCGATCCGCTGGACGGAGGACTGGTCGCAGCCCGTCAGCAAGGATGCGCCATTGATCGACAGGATCAAGCACATCCCGATCGGCTCGGATGACATATACCTCTCCCTCGGCGGTGAGGCGCGCGCATACTACACCGCCTGGGATCATCAGAATGCCGGGCGCACTGCGAATGACGCCAATGACCCGGTGCAGCGTCGCTTGCGACTGCTGGCCGATCTGCACATGGGGCCGCACGTCCGGGCCTTTGTGGAACTGGGCGACAATCGTGAGTACGGTTCCAGCCTGGTCACTCCGCCGAACCGGGGGCCCTTCGACGTCGAGCAGGCGTTCCTCGATGTGACGGTGCCGCTCGGCAAAGCTGGAAAGTTGACGTTGCGTCCTGGTCGGTTCGAAATGCCGCTTGGCAACGGCAAGCTTGTCACGCTGCGGGACGGTGTCAATCAGCGTGTGCTCTATCAGGGCCTGCGCGCGACCTATGCCCTTCCCGGCAAGATCTCTGTCGACACGTTCGCCGTTCGCCCCGTAAACATTAAGGACGGCGAATTCAACAATGCCCCTAACCACACACAGTCATTCCACGGCGTTTACGTCAGCGCTCCGCACGTGGTGGCTGGCTTTGGCGTCGACGGGTACTGGTTCCAGGTGAAGCGTGACACTGCATTGAACGCTCAGGGCAGGGCCTCCGAGAACCGTAGCAGCTGGGGTGCGAGGCTGTGGCAGCGCACTGCGACCTGGGATCTCGACGTGGAAGGTACCTACCAGTCCGGTCGCTTTGGAACCAAGGACATCAGCGCATGGGCGATGATGATGGATGGTGGTTATACCTTCCCCAAGGTTGCCCTTCAGCCGCGCCTGGGGCTCAGAGCCAATGTATTTAGCGGCGACGGCAACGCCGGTAATGACACGCTGGGTACCTTTGTCGCGCCTGCGCCTCGTTATCAGATGCTCAATGCCGGTGTTTTGTTCAACTACTCAAATTTGATGAACCTCAACCCAACGCTTACGCTGAAGCCGGCGCGATCGGTGACGATTGTGACCGGGGCCCAACTTTACTGGCGCCATCGCATTGCAGACGGCGCTTACGTCGGGCCTGCCGGTGCATCGTTTGCGTCCGCTTCCGCTCGGCGGATCGGTACCGCCATGGAAATCGACATATCATGGCAGGCCACCAAGCGCCTGCAATTCGGCGTGGCCAACAGCTATTTCATGCCGAGCAAGTCGCTGGAAAGCGTTGGCGGCAAATACGGGAACTACTTCGGCGCCTACACCAGCTTGAGATTCTGAGGGGTTTCCCGATCGCCATCTGTCGCCTCCGGCCGCTGACTGGCATAGACTGCGGTGGTCCATTCGTCATGTTAGAGCGGTTGGATTAGGTCCGGAGCGACCAACTGGGGCGCAATGCTGCCATGTCGGAAACCGCATGTTTCCCGACAGGGGACGACGCAAACGGATTGAAGCTCCATGATCGCGGCTGATTATGCGCGACAAACCCTGTCGCTTTGACCTACTGTGCGACAACATTGATCCAGGGGTTTGTCGTACATGCTCATCGGGTACATGCGTGTCTCATCGGTCGACGACCGCCAGTCGGTCGACCTCCAGCGCGATGCTCTGCTCGCCGCCGGCGTCGATGAACGCCATCTCTATTCCGATAAGGCATCGGGCGCCCGGGATGATCGCTCCGGCCTGAAGACGTGTCTGGAATACCTGAAGGAAGGCGACACCCTGATCGTTTGGAAGCTCGACCGCCTTGGGCGATCCTTGGCCAACCTGCTGACCATTATCACCGACCTGAAAGTCCGGGGCGTGGCTTTTCAATCGCTGACGGAGCAGATGGACACAACCACGCCCCACGGAGAATTGTTGTTTTCGCTTTTCGGCGCGCTTGCTCAATATGAACGCGCGCTTACGCGCGAGCGGGTGATGGCGGGACTGGCGGCGGCAAAGCGCCGGGGCAGACGCGGCGGTCGACCGCCGAGCATCGACGCGGAGACGATCGAGCAGATCACGGACGCACTCAATGCTGGTGCAAGCAAAGCGTCAGTGTGCCGGTCCTTCAAGGTGCCCCGATCGACCCTCATCGGCACGCTCGATCGGATTGGCTGGACGGGGCCAGCCAAGGCCTAACTAGATGCCCCGCCGTTCTGTCCTGACCGAGGCGCAACATGCCGAATTGTTCGCCTTGCCCGAAAACGAAGCCGACCTGGTGCGGTACTGGACGCTCGGTGTCGACGATCTGCGCGCCATCACGAGCCGAAGGCGTCCCCACAACCGTCTCGGTTTTGCGCTACAGCTCTGTGCCTTGCGCTATCCCGGCCGGCTGCTGAAGCCCGGCGAATTCATCCCCGATGCTCCTCTCAGGTTCGTCGGGGATCAGCTCGGCATCGCGCCGGACCTACTTGCGGACTATGCCACGCGCGGCCCCACCCGGTACGAGCAACTCGACACGCTGCGCGAGGTATTCGGTTTTCGCCAATTGAGCCGTCCGATCCAGGCTGAACTGCAGGCCTGGCTCCTGCCGATCGCCCTCACCATGACCGGCGGAATCGATCTGGCGCGGATCTTGATCGAGGAATTCCGGAGACGGCGGATAATCGTGCCCGGCATCACATCCCTGGAACGTATGGTGAGCAAGGCCCTGCTCGACGCCGAGCGGAAAGTGGGCGATTTGCTGACGGTCCATCTGACCTCGGCACAATGCGGCCTGCTGGATTCGCTGTTGCTGCAGCACGATGAAGGCCGGATCAGCACTCTTGCGTGGATTCGCCAACCGCCCGGCAGGCCTGGGCGCCGTTCCTTCGCGGCGATTCTTGAGCGGTTGTCCGCACTCCGCGCAATCGGCTTGGCCCCTGAAGTCGTGGCTCCGGTCCATCCCGAGCGGCTGCGCCGTCTCAACCAGCAGGGCGTCCGGCTTACCGCGCAACATCTTTCCGTCCTGAACCCGATCCGTCGTCGGGCTGTTCTGATCGCCACCGTCATCGAAACGCAGGTGGCCCTGACCGACGATGCCGTGGTAATGTTCGAACGACTGATCGGACAGATGTTCCGGCGCGCCGAACGCCGGGAAGAGGCGGCGTTGAAACGCGACAAGCGCACCATCAACGGCAAAATCCGCCTGCTGGCTCGCCTCGGAACCGCGATCATCGACGCAAGGGCAAACGGCTCGGATCCTTTCGGCGCCATTGCAGAGATAATCGGGTGGGATGACCTCGGCTCCGAAATCGCGGAGGCTAGGCAACTTGTGCGTCCCGATCCGCTCGATCCCGTCGAGCTTGCGCGATCAAACCTTCCGATCCTTCGTCAGATCGGTCCGGCCTTTGTCGCCAGCTTCACCTTCGGCGCAGTTCCTGCCTGCGCGGGCCTTGCTCGTGCCATCGCGACATTGCGCGATCTGGGCAGTGGCCGCCTACGCAAATTGCCTGCAGATGTCGCGCTCGGCTTCGTGCGTCCCGCATGGCGGCGGCGGATAGACCGAGCCGGTCTTGATCGCCGCATCTTCGAATTCTGTGTCCTCGCCGAATTGCGGGACCGTTTGCGCGCCGGCGACATGTGGGTCGAGGGCAGCCGGCGATATAGAGCGGTCGAGCAGCAGCTCATTTCCGCGCCGGTGTTCGCTGCCATGCGGGCGGCGGGGCCGCTGCCCATCCCGGTCGCCGAAACCGCCGCGACCTGGCTAGCGGAACGTAAGGCCCTGCTCACCCAGAGACTGGCCGAGGTCGATGCAAAGGCAGCGGCCGATGCACTCGAAGATGTACGTCTCTCGGGCGGCAAGCTGCGGATATCGCCGCTTCGGGCCGTCACGCCGGACGAAGCGGAAAAGGCCCTTGCGCCCTTGTATAGCCATCTGCCGACTATCCGCATTACTGACCTGCTGGCGGAGGTTGACCGCTGGACCGGTTTTTCGAAATGCTTCACCCATCTCACAACCGGCCGAATGCACGATGATCCCCGTGCCGTCCTGACCGCAGTGCTTGCCGATGCCACCAATCTTGGGCACGCCCGCATGGCCGAGGCCTGCGATCTGGTGAGCCAGCGCCAACTCGGTTGGCTTGCAGCCTGGCATTTGCGCGAAGATAGGTATGGCGCTGCCTTGGCGATGTTGGTCGATGCCCAGCATCGCCTGCCACTTTCAAACGCGTTCGGCGCCGGCAATGCGTCGAGTTCCGATGGCCAGAATTTCCCGCTCGATCGCCGCGCCCAGGCGACCGGTGCCGTCAATCCACACAAGGGCAGCGAACCGTCAGTCTCCTTCTACACCCATGTTTCGGATCGCTATGCGCCATTTCATTCCAAGGTGATTTCCGCCGGCACGAGTGAGGCTGCACACGTCCTTGACGGCCTGTTGCATCATGGCGCGGAACTGGCGATCGAACGTCATCACACCGACGGCGGCGGCGTGTCCGATCACGTTTTCGCGCTGTGCCATCTGCTGGGCTTTCAGTTCGCACCGCGGATTCCGAACATCGCCGCGCGGCGGCTCCATCTCTTTCGTGATGCGCGGCCCGGTCCGGCCATCGCCTCGCTGGCCGCGCAAGCCATCGATGAGCAGCTTATTGCCAGTCACTGGGAAGATATTGTCCGCCTCGCGACGTCGATCCGGACCGGCGTCACGAGTGCGTCCACGATGCTCGAGCGCCTCGGCTCCTATCCGCGCGCCAACGGTCTGGCCCTGGCGCTGCGCGAGGTCGGTCGGGTCGAACGGACGCTTTTTACCCTCGATTGGATCGAAAAGCCGGAAGAACGGCGCCGCGCCACACGTGAGCTAAACAAGGGCGAGGCGCAGAACGCCCTCAAGCGGGCGATCTTCTTTCACCGCACCGGCCGGATTCGCGACCATGGGATTCAGGCCCAGGGACACCGGGCAAGCGCCCTCAACCTGGTCGCCGGAGCCATTGTCCTGTGGAACACGACCTACATGGAGGCGGTACTGCACCATCTGGAGCGGCATGGGAAACAGATCCAGCCCGAGTTGCTCCAGCACTTGTCGCCGTTGGGTTGGCAGCACATCAATCTTACGGGCGACTACCTCTGGACGGACGCCAGCACAATGGGCGGAACGCTGCGGCCGCTGCGCCAAAAGATCGGCGTTTCCGATGCCCAAAATGCTTAGCGTATATCTGTGCCCGTTTTATGTGACGCCCCCAACAAGACGTGCTGCCCGCGCTGCAAGCACGCGTCCAGGCAGTCCTCACCGCCAACCCCAAGGAAACCCCATGACCGACGACACCGCCGCCATTACCGAGCTGCTGCACAAGTACTACGACACCCTGGCCTGGGCGAACGGAGACAGGCACCGGCTTTGGAGCGATGAACGACGGCTTCAGGTGCGGTAGCTGACGCCTGGGACCTCAATCACCGTATGACCGGGTCGAAAGCGGTCCTTTCTCTGACAACATCGCCCTAGCCCGCACTCAACCCCCACAACACATCCAGCACATGTTGCGTAGGCCGCTCGACGTCCCCACCACGGTGGGCAATACCAAGTTGACGCCACAATAAGGGCTGTAATGGCCGCATGACGATCCTGGTATCGGGCAATGGCGTGGAGGCTTCATGCGGCAACAACGTCGCACCATAACCGGCCGCCACTAGGCTTTTGATCGCATCGTTGTAGTTCAGTTGAATACGCGGCGTGGGCTGCCGTCCATCACTGGCGAACCACTCCGAGGTCAAGCGCGAAAGCCGAGTAGTTTTGTCATTCAGAATTAATGGCTGGGCGGCCAGCCAACCGGGGGTCACAACATCCGGGCATTCCCAGCGAGCCGGCAAGAAGGCCATGACCGGGTCCCGCCGCCATGGCTCGATCCGCAATTCCTTCACCGGGGTCTGTGGCAGCGCGACCAGACCGATCTCCAAAGAGCCCTCGGCAAGCTTCTTCAAAGTTTCCTGCGACGTGAGCACTGCGACCTGCACATCGATAGCGGGATGGCGTTGGCCCAACGTCTCCAAAGCTTGCGGCATCAACTGTGCGATGGCCCCTGTGGAGGCACCCAGCCGCACACGCCCGGCCAAGCCCTGCACCTGACGCTCCACGTCCTCAAGCGCCTGCTCCGCATCCGCCAACAGGCGCCGCGCGCGCTCCACCAGCGTTTCTCCAATCGCCGAAGGCTGAATGCGCCCACGTGTGCGCGACAACAGCTTTCCGCCAACCCGCGACTCCAGGTCGGCAATATGCAAACTGACCGTGGGTGGCGCGAGGTGCAGCACACGGGCCGCCTCGGCAAACGAACCCAGGTCGGCAATGGCCACCAACGTGCGCAGACGGTCCAGGCTGATTTCGCGCATGAGTCACTCCTTGTTCAGAAAAGCTGAATTTCATCGTTTAGAAATTCAACTTTTCCTATCTTAGCCCCTCACTGAAGATTGGAACTCCTGATTTCCTATGTCCGAGAGCATTCCATGGCAAGTCCTCTTATATTCATCGACGGCGACCACTCCTCGATCTGATCGAACGGTTTGGCCGGCGGCAGGTTGTCTGCCTGCGGGTCAGCCATGTCCACATCCGGCGGTATGGGCTTGGCCGGTGGCTCCGACGTCTTGAGGTGCTGGCGGCGATCAGCGTCGCGCCGCGCCTTGCGCGTGGCCTTCTGGGCGGTGGTCACGATCTCGCGCATCTGCCCGATCATGCGGAACAGCGCCGACTCGTCCACCTGCTCGCGCCCGAGCTGACGCAATTTGGCCAGCGCCTGGCGTTGTTCCCAGAGGGTGACGGCCGGATGGGACAAGGTGCGGTAGTGGATCTCCAGATAGTGCTGACCTTCCGGTTCCAGTACCCAGATGCGGCTGATGTCGCGCGGATCGCGCCGGATCAGGAAGGCGGGCAAGCGCTCGCGCCGGGCAATCCACGGCTTGAGGGCGTCGGCGTAGTAGTGGATGTGGTCGATGACAAAGCCGGTGCGGGTCAGGGTGCGGCGGATCACCGGCAGGAAATCGACCAAAAACGCGGTGGGGCGGGTAACGACGGCCGGGACGCCAACGCGCTCCACGGCCTCGGCCCAGCGCGCGGCCGGCGGCTGGAGCAGGCCGTTGTGCACGGAGCCGTGATAGGTGCCTACCGCCAACGCGAGCCAGCGCTCCAGCTCGCGCAGCGTCAGGGTGGCCATCTTCTCGGAATCGTACTCGCCGCGCTGGCCGGGATTGGAGAAGGTCGTCCCCGGTAATTCGTCGTGGATCATCTGCATCGCCGTGCCGATGATCCGTTCCACGATGCCGCCGTAGTGCGGCTGGCCTGGTGGGCGATAGTCCAGCCGGATGCCATGCTGTTCGCAGCCACGGCGCAGCGCTTCGCTTTTGAACTCGGCCGCGTTGTCCAGATAGAGCAGCCTGGGCTTGCCGCTCATCGGCCAGTCCATTTCCACATTCAGCCCTTCCAGCCAGGGCCGCTTGTCGCAGGCGGCATGCGCGAGGCATAGGCCGACCGAGACGGCGGACGGCGCTTCCAGCGTGACCACCATGCCGAGTACGCAGCGCGTGAACACGTCGATGGCGAGGGTCAAATATGGGCGGCCAATCGGTTGCCGGTCGCGCTCGTCGACCACGATCAGGTCGATGACGGTGTGGTCGATCTGCACCTGTTCCAGCGGCATGGTGACTTCTGGCGGAATGCCACCCGCGCCTTGCAAGGGACGGGCAGCGTCCTGCCCGCCCCGGCTGCGGGCTATTTTCGCCGGGTGTAGTCCGGCAATCCGCTGGGCCACGGTGTTGCGCGCCGGCACCGGCAGCTTCTGGGTTTTGCACGCCTGCGCGACTTCGCGGTGGAACGCCGCCAGGCTGCGTTTCTGCTTGGTCAGGAAGCGCTTTTGCAGCAGCTCGCGGATGATGCGCTCGACCGGTTCCGGCAAGCGCCCCTTGCCTTTGCCGCCGCCGGATCGGCCGGGCGTCAGGTCTGTTACCAGGCCAGTACCCTGCCGGGCGCGACGGATCAGGACATATACCTGTCGCCGGGACAGGCCCAGCGCTTGGGCTGCCTCATCGGCGGCTTCATGCCCGACCACCTCAAGCGCTGCCAGTGGCCCGATGATTTCCGTCCGGTGCCGGGCTTGCGCCCATGCCTCGTCGGGCAGGGTGGCCACGCCTTGCGCGGCAATCGGTGGAGTGTCTGATGTCATGCCCAAACCTCGCTTTGGTGCACACGAGTATTGAGCATAGTCGAGATTGGTGCAGACGACTCCTGATATTGGGCTGTCAGGAGCCGTATGCACACCAGGCGTTACATCCAGTCAGATGGTGCGGTCGTCTTCTGAAAACGACAGAAGACTCTATTCTGACGGAGCTGCGCGGTTCTGCCTGACATCCAGTTAGGGTATACCTCAAATTGACACTGCGTATTCCAGAGAACGTGATGACGGAAGGTTGAACCTTCCGTCATAGCGCATCTGGTTTGGCCTCCCGTCAGCCAACCACGGGAAACACTGACTCGATCATTGGAGAATGGTCAGCTTGGCCTTGAGATCAATGGCTCTCGCGAAGTTGTGGTAATTCGGCGATGTTCGCTGCACCTGCGCGTGCAATGCTTTCAGCGCCGCCGAATCCGCCGACGACTCCATTTCGACCTCATACTCGACCTGGTCGTACCCTGGATTGATCCCAGGATCGATTCCAAGAAAACCTCTCAGATCGAGGCTTCCCTTCGTGCGGATAGTCAGCGATTGCAACTCGATGTTCATTGCCGCCGCATTTGCCGCGTAGGTTGCAGTCATGCATGCGTTCAACGCAGCCAGGATCAATTCTTGTGGATTAGCGGCCGTGTCGGTACCGAGCAATTCTGCCGGTTCGTCCGCGTCGATGACAAAGCCGCGCGCCAAGGCCGTGTCACCTAGTACGAGCGGCATGGTTCGCGCACGCGTCCGGGTGCCACCCTCCCAGGTTGTCACGACGCCGAACGTCGCGATGCCTGCGGCGGGCTTTGCTGCGACCTGATCTGCAAACTCACGCAATGCGCCGACGTTGATCCCGTTGCCGGGAGTTCCTTTAATGTTTGTGTTCATTTCTCGTTCCCCCATTATGTGTTACGCCCGGCCATCACGCCGCCGTCAACGTCCCAGATTGCGCCCGTCACCCATGCTGCCTTGTCCGACAACAGGAAGAGGATGACCTCGGCGACGTCTTGTGGCGTCCCAACCCTGCCGATTGGGTGGAAGCTGTTGAATCCCTGTAAGGCGCCATGAACCTCGGCCTTGGGTATGAATCCCTCGTAAATCGGCGTTTCGACAACCGCCGGAGAAACGGCATTGACCCTGATTTGTTTGGATGCCAGCTCCATCGCAAGGTGCTGGGTCAGCGAATGCAAACCTGCTTTTGCCATCGAATACGCGGACGACGGCGTAGCCGCAATCGCCTGCTTGCCCCACATCGAGCCGATGTTCACAATGGCGCCGGGACGCTCGCTGGCCACGAGATTGGCCACGACTTTTTGTGTGATGAAGAAGAACGCTTTATTCAACGTCAAATATTGTTCGTAATCACTTTCCGTGTGCTCAAGAAACGCCTTCGGGAAGAACACCCCAGCCGCGTTGACCAGAAGATTGATGTCCTTGTGGTGTTCATCGATGGTATGCAGGAGTCGCTTCACATCTTCGGCTCGCGAGAGATCGGCAGTCAGGGCGGTCACGGTGCCCAACGACGACAGCGCCTTGCGGGCCTCTTCGGCCTTGTCTTCACGGTGACCGACGATGACGACGCTTCCGCCTTGCTCAAGAACCATGCGGGCAGTTTGCAGTCCCATCCCGCTAGTGCCGCCGATGACCAACAACTTCTTGCCATTAAATTCAGTACTCATAATAATCTCCTTAACTACCAACTAAATGGTAGGGTTGTGTTGCAAAAAAAGTGCCGACCTCAGGTCAACACGGTGGAAAGAAAAGTGTTTCCAACTTCGGCCGGTCCGCGTGACGACCGCATGCCACGGCCCACCATCATCGAGCCTTCCAACGCGCACAAGAATGCCTCTGCGAGAGCCTCTGGGGTGGAATTCGAGGTGATCAGCGCGGCACGCTGACCATCGGCAACGACAAGAGTCAACCAGTCGAGATTGACTTTAAAGAATCGCTCGACCTCGCTCACAACGGCGTCCGGCAGCGAGTCCGACTCGGCACCCAACATGCCGCAGACACAAAGGCGCCGGTCCTTGGCGAAGGTGCGTTCGAAAAGTGCCGCATACGCAGTTAGCCTGTCAGGCGCTTTCGCATGCTGCCCTTCGATGCTCAGCAACTCCTCACGAAACCGGTGCGTATAGCGCTGTGCGACCACGGCCACGAGTTCACCCTTCTTGGGAAAGTGGTGGTGGATACTTGGTTTTTTGATGCCTACCAACTGGGCCACGTCGTCGTATGAGAAGCCGTTGTAGCCGTGCTGCTGTACCAACCCTTCAGCGGCATCGACCACCCGCTCGGCGGTCGGCGAGATTTCGGAGAAATGCTTCATGCAAGCGCCTCATTTGATTCGGCGACTGGCAGGTGGCCTGTCTTGACCAGGATGGTGCAGCCTGTATTGCTGAAGGGACGGTGAGCACTCAAATGCGGACTGCGCATCCATGTGCCGGTAGGGTAGCTTCCGAACTCATCCTCAAAGACGCCTTCCAACACATAGATTTCTTCACCGCCGTAGTGACGATGCGAATTGAATCGTGTCCCCGGGGCCCAGCGCACCAAAGCCGTATGTTGTGTGTCGAACTCAGAAAGTGGCATCACCGACAGACCCGGCACGAGGCCTGGAAACCAGGGGCCGTTACGGGTGTCGACCACGGTGCGTTGGCTGTCGGCTAGATCAAGATGGCGCAGCTTGACGAACAACGTGCAACCCGTCGCGGAGCTCGGTGCATGCGAAGAACCTGGTGGATTCTTGATGTAAGTCCCAGGCCCGAAGGTCCCGGATTCGTCGCTGAATTCGCCGTCCAGGACCAGAATCTCCTCGCCCAAGTCGTGCTTATGATTTTCAAAAGCGGAGCCCGGCGCGTATCGCACGATCGAGGTGGCACGCGCCACTTCGTCGCCATCACGCTCCAGTAACTGGCGTTGAATCCCGGTCGCTGGCGAATCGACCCACTGTAAGCTTGAAGGCTCGACGACAACACGCTGCGAAAGATCTGAATTGAGTTTCATGGCTTTATTTCATCTACCGACTACTTGGTAGGTAAGTTATAAGATCCCGATTTGTTTGTCAAATAGCTTTCGCCATTTTCTTTCATCCATTGAAAAAACAATGAATTGGTTACAAGAACTCGCGAAGCTTAGCGTACGATTTTTTCCGAATTCTCTATCGTCCCCATGTACGTCAGGATCCCGCCGCCGCCCGGTGGTGGATGCTGTACAACGATCCCATCCTGGATGGCTATGTGGAGGACGCACTGGCGGCAAATACCGATCTGCGCGTGGCCATCGCCAATGTCGAGCGCTCTCGGGCTTACCTCCGTGTCGCAAAGGACGACCGCTTGCCTTCGACCGACATAGAAGTTGGGGGCAACAAGATCCGTAACGTTGATCGTTCCGAGCCCGATATGGGCCGCAGGATGTCAACCGTCAAGGGCGGGCTGGAAGTCTCGTACGAGATCGATCTGTTCGGCCGCGTGCGCCGCCAGGTCGAGGCGGCGCGCGGTGACTGGCAGGCTGCGGAAGCGGACCGTGATGCGGTCATGGTGGCCGTGGTCGGGGATACGGTACAGGCCTACTCGAGTGTCCTCGCCGGAAATCGCTCGGTCGACGCCGCGCGGCATACCGTGGAGCTGCTCGACCGGACCTTGAGCATCACCGAGGCACGCGCACGCATGGGTCGGTCAGATCGGCTGGATGTACTGCGCATCCGTACACTGCGCGACCAACGGCAAGCGGTCGTTGGCCCGTTAGTGGCGCAACGCGATGCGGCGCTGTTCCAGCTTTCTGTACTGACTGGGCGAGTTCCCGGCACGCTGGATGCCGCTGGGATGCACTCTGCATCGCTCAAGCTGGCGTCACCGATTCCGGTCGGATCGGGCGCCGAACTGCTCGCCAGACGCCCGGACGTACGCGCCGCAGAACGGCGGCTGGCAGCAGACACGGCCCGGATTGGTGTGGTGACCAGCGAACTCTACCCTCGCATTTCTCTGGGGGGACAGCTGGGCACAGATAGCATCGGCACCGGTCCTGCGTTCTCTGCCAGCACCTCAACGTGGAGCTTGGGCGGCCTGATCAGCTGGCACTTCCCGAACATCGCCGCAACCCGCGCCAGGATTGCGGCCTCCAACGCGGAGGCCGATGCATCCCTCGCCCGCTTTGATGGTGCCGTTCTCAATGCCTTGCGTGAGGTCGAGACGGCATTGGCTGCCTACAGCGGCGAGCTTGAGCAGAACAGTGCCCTCGCCTCGGCCTTGGTACAGGCGGCGCGTGCGGCGGACGTCAGCCAGGCACGTCAGCGCGTGGGCGCGATTGATTTCATATCGGTCTTGGATTCCCAGCGAACCCTGGCCGATGTGAGCTCGGCGCTGGTTGCCTCCGACGCCGTGCTGGTCCAGCGCCAGGTCGATCTGTTCAAGGCACTGGGCGGCGGCTGGCAGCAGGCCCAGGCAGGCACCCGGTCGATGGCAGAAACCGCCGCCCCACCCACCCACCCTGAGAGAAATTGAGGATGAACGGAAAGATCAGCGCTTCATATGCACAGGCATCGGTCCCCTCGCACCGCGGACAGATTCAAGGTGCCGGCCTTCCGGCGATACTGCGCAGCCGCGGAGGTCTGATGATCATCGGCCTGCTGTCGGTGGCCATTTCGGTACTCGCTTGGGCAAGTGACCTGAGCGGCATGGTCTACGCCTGTCCCTACTGCCGTGTGGAACGCACCAGCATCGGCGTGCTCGGTCTGGTCATCCTGGCGATGCCTTGGCTCAATCGCTTCTTCGCACGCTACTTGTCTGTGGCGCTGGGCATGTTCGGGTTCGTGGTTGCGGTCATGCAGAACTTCACCTACGGCTGGCTGCTGATGTTCCAAGGCACCTTCAAGATCCATGACCCTTGGACGCTGGATCCCATGCTGCTGTCCGGTGCGGCGATGGTCATCATCGCGTTCCAGATGGGAGTCATCTTCGAGTCCAAGTAGAAGCTATCGCAGGCGGCCCCGTTGAGTGAACTTCGACGGGGCCACCTCGATGCATGGTGAGTGCTCATCACCGTGGTGACAGCTGCAGAAGAGGGGTCGAGAGAGCATGGAGTCTATGGAAAGGTGGCATACGCAGGGCGGACACAGGCGTAGGGCCAAGCCAGCATGAGTACCCAGCTTACGGAAACGGGTAGCAGCGGCCGGTGGAATCGCATTCGTGAGCGGCGCAGGCTGCAGCTGCTCAATGGTGCTGCCAGGGTGTTCGCCGAACGTGGCTATGACCATGCCAACATCCGGATCCTCGCCGAAGCGGCCAACGTCACCAAGGCGACCGTCTATGCTTATTCCACAACAAATGCGATCTTTTCAAGGCTGTGGTCAATTACTGGGTTGAACTGCGCCCGGAGCCGCTGCTCAGTTGTCCGCTGACGACATCGTTGCATACGTTGCTTCACGAGGCTGCGCGCTCGATCATCCGCCAAGCAGAACATCCTGCATCACAGGCCTTCGGGCAGGCGATACTTCGTTCCACGCAGCTACCGATGGACCATGTGCAGGCATGGCACAGCCAGTACGGTCGGCATGTCGGACACCTTTGCCAGGTGTTTGGGCATCACACGGCGGCGAGCGATCCGAGGATATACGCTTGGCAGTTCGTCCAAGTGATCTTGGGCTGCCTGCAAGGCGGGATGGCCTCCGGAACGGCATGCCAGGAGACCTACGTCGCTTCATCGGTGGAGCTGTTCGTCAAGGGCACGCCGCGCCTGCTTACGGCCAGGACAGTTGCAACGGATTCTCCTGACCCGCCAACAGTTGGCTGTGCAGGAGCGAGCGGCAGCATCTGAGGATGCGACGGACGGTCAGCTGCCTGGGGGTGACAAGCCACGCTCCAGCAGTGATGTGATCTGCACTGCCGTCAGTGCGCCGGTGAACCGGGCGATCTGGACTCCATTGCGGTCCTGAAGGATCAGCGTTGGCACCGATGCGATATTCAATGCCGTCAGTAGCTGCGAATCGGTAGCGGCATTGATCTTTAGGAAAAGCACATCCGTGCGCGCAGCAGCAGCCTTTACATACTCTGGACCCATCGGTAGACAGGGCGGACACCAGGGTGCCCACAGGTAGATAAGAATGGGGTGAGATGACTCACGTGCCAACCGATTGAATGCCGCAGCATCCACGTCGTGCACCAGGCCAGTCTGCAGCGTCATGGCCACTCTCCGAGGTCAAGGGGCGGCCGGCACAGTGCACGGCCGCACGCCTGGAACGCCTTACTTGGCGAAGGGGACCAGCTGCGCCTTCAGTGCCGGCTTCGGCAGGGCACCAACCAGTTCATGGACGACATCACCATTGACGAAGACCTTGAGCGTGGGAATGGAGCGCACACCATAGCGCTGGGCCAGCTGCGGGTTCTGGTCGATGTCGACCTTGATGATCTGCAGCTTGCCTTCGAACTCCTCGGCCAGCTCTTCCAGCGACGGCGCAATGGCGCGGCACGGCGGGCACCAAGGCGCCCAGAAGTCCACGAGGACCGGGGTCTGGCTCTTCAGGACGTCGTTTTCGAACGTTTCGGTGGTGGTAGTTTTGGTGCTCATGTCAGCCTCGGTTGTCAGGGCCCGGATGACACCGGGCGTTATCGGGCGGGCATCGGCTGCCCGCAATCAGGTGGAAAGTTCAGATCTGCATGCCCAGCAGCACGGTGCGCCCGACTTCTGCCGGGCCGCGGGAACAACGGAGCGCTCGACCAACGACCATCGAGCCTTCCAGCGCGCACAGCAGTGCTTCGGCCAGGCATTCGGGGGGCGTGTCCGTCCGCAGCGTTCCATCGCCCTGCCCTGCCCGGATGACGTTGGTCAACCAGGTGACGTTGATGCCGAAGAATTCCTCGGCAATGGCGACCACGGAAGCAGGCAGGGAATCGCTTTCGGCGCCGAGCATGCCGCACAGGCACAGACGACGCTCGCTGGAGAACGTTCCTTCAAACAGCACGCTGTAGGCGAGCAATCGTTCGATCGGCGCGCCCGAGCTGCCCTCGATCTTCAGAAGCCGCTCGCGGAAACGATGGCAGGAGCGCTGGGCGACGATGGCGACCAGTTCTTCTTTATGGGGGAAGTGGTGGTGGATGCCGGGCTTCTTGATGCCCACCAGCGCGGCGACATCGTCATACGAGAAACCGTTGTAACCGTTCTGTTGCACCAGCCCTTCCGCGGCATCCACGACCCGAACGGCCGCAGGGCTCAGTTCCGAAAAATGACGCATACGTTGCTCCAGCCCGACCAATTGGTCAGTAGATTAGGCCCGATTCCGATCAGAATCAATGATCCACTGGTGCGGGGGTTGGCCCGTTAAACTCCGGTTGTGGCCAGTGAAAGGGTTAAGGAGGGGCCTGTAGGGTTGACATTCAGAATTGACGGCGTAGATTTCGACTGACCAAAAGGTCAGTTTCTGGATCGTGATATGAACAGGTTAAAGGTAGACGTGGCGATCATCGGTGCGGGCAGTGCGGGCATGACCGCCTACCGCGCCGCGCGCCAGCACACGGACAGCGTTGTCGTGATCGATAGTGGCCGCTACGGGACCACCTGCGCCCGGGTGGGCTGCATGCCGAGCAAGCTGTTGATCAGCGCAGCGGACGCTGCGCACGGGGCTGCCTTGGCGCCCTCCTTCGGTGTTGAGACCGGAGCGGTGAAGATCGACGGCCGGAAGGTGATGGAGCGCGTACGCAGCGAGCGCGACCGCTTCGTCGAGTTCGTCGTCGATGCCGTGGAAAGCTGGCCGGACGAACACCGCCTGCGTGGAAGTGCCCGTTTCATCTCCTCCCACGAACTGATGGTGGGCGAAGAGACCGTGGTGCAGGCCGACAGGATCGTGATTGCAACGGGCTCCAGCCCGAGCATCCCCAGCGGTTGGCGGGAGACGCTGGGCGATCGGCTCATCGTCAACGACGATATCTTCGACTGGGAGGACCTGCCGGAATCGGTCGCCGTGGTCGGCTCGGGCGTCATCGGCCTGGAACTGGCGCAGGCGTTGCATCGCCTGGGCGTTCGTGTGCGTGTCTACGGCCGAGATGAAACGATCGGGCCGCTGACAGATCCTGCGGTTGAACGAGAGGCGACCCGAATCTTCTCCGAAGAGATCCCCACGAGCTTGAGCGTACGCGTCACGCCCTCACTGGCAACCGATGGTCGCGTTTCAGTGATGACAGAAGACGCACAAGGCGCGCGCTCCCTTGAGGCATTTGACTACCTGCTGGTTGCCGCCGGCCGTCGCCCCAACCTCGATCGGCTGGGCTTGGCTTCTGCAGGCATCGAGCGCGATGAAACGGGAATGCCCACCATCTACCGGGCTACCATGCAGAGCAGCCGATCCCACATCTTCATTGCCGGTGATGCCAACGGTTTCCGCCCACTGCTGCATGAAGCGGCAGATGATGGGCGTATCGCCGGCGACAACGCCGGGCGCTATCCCATCGTCCGGGCTCGCCCGCGCCGGGCCTCGCTAGGGATCGTTTTTTCCGACCCGCAGATCGCCATGGCGGGCGCATCCCACCGCGATCTGCTCAGCACGGGCGTGGCGTTCGAAGTGGCAGAGGCGAGCTTTGCAGACCAGGGCCGCAGCCGGGTGATGCTGCAGAACCGCGGAATGATCCGTGTCTATGCGGACGTGGCCACCGGAACCTTCCTGGGGGCGGAAATGGTCGGGCCTGCTGCGGAGCACATTGGCCATCTGCTTGCCTGGAGTGCCCAGCGCGGCGACACCGTCCAGCAGATGATCGACAGCCCCTTCTACCACCCGGTCGTGGAGGAAGGGGTGCGAACGGCACTGCGCGACCTGCAGAGAAAGCTCAGCATCGCCCCTCCCACCCCGGAGAGCTGCCTGGACTGCATCGCCGGCGCATAAGCGCACGATCGGCCACGCATCACCTCTCAAGCCAACTGGATTCCTGCAATGAACACGAACAGCACCCATCGCAACTTGATCATCCTTGGCAGCGGCCCTGCCGGATGGACCGCCGCCGTGTACGCCGCACGTGCAAATCTCAAGCCGCTGGTGATCACCGGCCTGCAGCAGGGTGGCCAGCTGATGACTACCACCGAGGTGGACAACTGGCCGGGTGATGCCCATGGCCTGATGGGTCCGGACCTGATGGCACGCATGCAGGCCCACGCCGAGCGCTTCGAGACCGAGGTCATCTTCGACCACATCCACACCGCGGACCTGTCGCAGCGCCCGTTCAAGCTGATCGGCGACAGCCACGAGTACACCTGCGATGCCCTGATCATTTCCACCGGCGCGACGGCCAAGTACCTGGGCATCCCGACCGAGGACGAGTTCAAGGGCCGCGGCGTGTCCGCCTGCGCCACCTGCGACGGCTTCTTCTACCGTGATCAGGACGTGGTCGTGGTCGGCGGCGGCAACACCGCCGTGGAAGAAGCGCTGTACCTGTCCAACATCGCCCGCAAGGTCTACTTGGTCCACCGCCGCGACACCCTGAAGGCGGAAAAGATCATGCAGGACAAGCTGTTTGCCAAGGTGGCTGCCGGCAAGATCGAAACCGTCTGGCACCACCAGGTGGAAGAAGTGCTGGGCAACGAAGCCGGCGTGACCGGCGTGCGCGTGAAGTCGACCTTGGACGGCAGCACCCGCGACATCGAGGCCCACGGCTTCTTCGTGGCCATCGGCCACCACCCGAACACGCAATTGTTCGACGGCCAGCTGGCGATGAACAACGGCTACCTGGAAATCCGTTCGGGCCTGGGCGGCAACGCTACCCAGACCTCGGTGGAAGGCGTGTTCGCCGCCGGCGACGTGGCCGACCAGCACTACCGCCAGGCCATTACCTCGGCCGGCTTCGGGTCGATGGCGGCCCTGGATGCCGAACGCTTCCTCGATCAGGCGAGCAACTAGGATGGAGCCTTCATTGCTGGCTACGCGTGCATTCCTGGCCCTGTCAAGCGTTCTTGCCGCAGGCTGCAGCGGCGCGGCAGAACCGCAGAAGCCCAAGGTTCTCCAGGCCATCAGCAGCCAGGGCGTTGAGGTGGTGGGCGAGTTCCCGGCCAGTGCCGGCGTGCGTGCGTACGCCGGCTCTGCCTCTGGCAATCCGCTTGCTATCTACGTCCTCAGCGACGGCAGCGCGATCGTCGGGACCCGGGTGGGAAGTGATGGCAATGTTCTGGACCAGGACGCATTGGCGCGGCTGGTAGCCAAGCCTGCTGCCAAAAGCGCGATGGCAACGCTGGAAAGGTCCTCCTGGATCCAAGATGGCTCCAAGAGCGCCCCGAAGATCATCTACGTCTTCACGGATGCGAACTGCCCATACTGCCATCAGTTTTGGCAGCTGACGCGGCCATGGGTCGATACCGGAAAGGTCCAGTTGCGCCACATCATGGTTGGCGTGATTCGTGAGGATAGCCCGGGGAAGGCGGCGTTCATCATGACTGCCCCGGATCCGGCGGCGGCGTTCAGGCAGAACGAGACCGCTGCGGTTGGCGGCGGCGCCAAGCCGCTGGCCGTCATACCTGCGCACATCCGGAAAACCCTGGAATCCAATGAGCAACTCATGGTCTCGCTGGGGTTCCAGGGAACGCCGGGAATCATCGGCATGGATGCGTCTGGAAGCCTGCAGAAGGTCAACGGCATGCCCAGGGACAATGCACTGACCGAGCTTCTGGGCCCTCGCTGAACCATGTGTCCCTGCGTGTCCGTTCGAAACCGTGGATTCGGCCCATTGCGCCGCTCAGTTCGAGCAGAAGTGAGCGGATGACTGCAAATGGGGTGATGCAGTCGCAAGCCTAGGGTGTGTCGCTAAGTGTCAGGCCGGCGGGTAACGGTGTTCGCGGATCCCATGCCTAGATGCGTACGGATCGGCTCCATGGTTGGGCGAGGCAGCTGGCAAGGCATCCCGAGTCGCCTCTGGTGGAGGGTGCTGATGAAGGGCAACGCACTGGCCATGCTCACCATCCTCAACCTTCCACACTTGCGGCCTGAACTCCCCTGCCTTGGATGTCCTCTCTTCATCGTCAATTCCAGAGTGTCGTGCCACCTCTAGAGCCAGTGTCCCCTGCCCTCAAGGTCGCGCCCACGAGGCTGCTTGACCGCCCTATATGGCCGTTAATGCAGGGGTGAATCGGACAACGGCCGGCCCCTCGGCTGATCTCTGATCCGGTTCTGCAATATCTGAAAGTCAGATAGACAGCCTGTGGGTAGATTGATATCCTGAAATCTGGAAGCGCGATTTGAGGGCTCTGTGGCCTATGTCGTCAACCAACCGACCCTCACGTTGCCTTGGCCAGAATTGGACGAATTCGTTCGTTCCATCGGTCCATTCCTCGCCTGTGCGTGGTGCGCGCTTGAACGTTCAAAAAGCATAAGTGCACCGGTCGCCTCAGGAAGCTTGGCTTCTGATGCGCTGGATACGCTTGCAGCGCTCCAAGTCCTTCGTCGTATTCCCGTTGAGGATTCTCACGCTGCGGGTAGGTCGTTGTATGACCCCTTGGCCTGGATCTATGAACCTCGCTGGTCGCGTCCTGGTGCTAACCTGGAAGCTCTGCTGACGAGCACGCTAATGGGATGGGCTGCTGAAAGCCGCTCTGGCGTGAAGCGTAGCTTGGGAGCCGCACTGAGTAGCAGCGAGGCACGGGCGTACCTTGCGAACCTTCTTCGCAAGCACGGCCTGAGTCCTGCGCTAGGCGATGACCTACGATCAATCCAGCTGACTGAGTGGGAAGCGTTGAGTCTGGGTCGAAAGCGCTACGTTCTGTGGGCCAGCATGCGGAGCGCTGCGTCAGAGTGTCTGCAACACGATATGAGCGAGCAGGTCGCCCGCCGAGTACTGGATCGCGAGATCAGCAGAAGGTCCGCGTGGCTCATTGATCGCACCAAATCGGGGTCGTTAGCGCAAACCGATTTCTGTTTTCTGCCTAGTGAGGGCTGGCGGCAGCCGCTCATCCTGGACATCGCGATGGAGACCTTCCTGCCTCTGGGTAAGCTCTACTGGCTCGAGCCCAGTGGCCAGTGGCGATTGTGAGGCCCGGCAAGATTAAATTCCGGTCGAACCATACATCGTCTATGCGCATATTCAGCGAAGATGCCGATGGTGACAATGCGCCCATTGCTCCAGGAATTCCTCTTGGGCTTGGGTTTCAATGGCACCGGGTCTGACTCGCCGGACCATGCACATGGCGTCTGATGCCGTGGTTGTTTTGCCAGTCTGCAGCACAAGCATGGCGGCAACGGTGCCCGCCCGTCCAAGCCCGCCCTTGCAGTGAACTAAGACCCGGTGCCCACTCATCAAGTCGAGGACCAGCTCGGGGCTCAGCTGTGACCATTGCTTGAGCAGCCTCTCATCTGGTGCGGCTCCATCCGTAATTGGCAGTCCATGCCACGAAATGCCCTTCCCTGCTGTCACCTCTGGCAGGCGTTCGATCCCAAGTTCCTTGAATTCCCAAGGTTCAAGCAACGAGATTAGATGCGTAGCACCCCAGTTCTGAATGGTGCACAGATCCAGTTCGAGGTCTCGCGCCCATGCCCCTGTCATGGCGAATTTCTGATGTTTTCCCGGCGCAAATGTCAGTCCTATCACGCCTCCCTTGCTCCCGACGGGTAGTTCTGCGATAGCGAGGGGGTGGGTCAAGCTAGTGCGCATCATTGGGGCTCTCTATGAATTCTGGGTCTTGATATTGGTTGTCCGTAACGCAGGCTCGCGCTGATCAGCGGGACCTTCAGTCATGAGTCTCAAACTCCGTGCGGGCAGCGAGTAGAACGCCGGCTGGGTCAGTCGCCAGCACTGTTGACGGCGACTGACCGTTGAGAAGAGCGTGAGGGGATAGGAACCACTCGACTTCCCCCCAACCGGTAGTGCGACGTAGGTCATTTGATTCCCGCTGGAATGGACCCAAGCTCCGCATGATTCTCAGCATCTGGGCCAGGTTTCGCACTGGTTGACCATCAGGGCTGAATTGCCAGGTCGGATAGCGGTAACTCGGCACAGGGTTGGCGATGTAAACCGCCAAAAGCTTGCCCTCGCGGCGAAGCTGGCCTGCGCGTCGGGCCCGTCCGAGTGGTCTCAAGCTGAGCTGGACGCTGACCTGCACGGCGCTAAGCCACTGCGCTGCCAGAGCGTCGCGCCCAAGGGCGGCGTCGTGCAAGATCTGGTCCCGGAGCACAAGAGGGGCCGCCGCGGGTTGGTCGCCCCGTACAGCTGCGCTGGCTATTCGCGTTCTGCGCGACGAGGCGCGGTCTGGAGGCTGCATGTGGTCGGTCTCGCGGTGGCATGGGTGGGCTTATGGAGGCGCGCTCAAGCGCTTTCCAATTTCGTCGAGTGCGACATCGAGTCCGGAATCGCCTCGCTCGTACGGCGCCCCAAATAGCGCAGCCTTAACCCAGTACGCCTCTTGGCCAGGATGGACGTATCCTTGGTGGTCATCCAATAGGAGTGCTTTGCCTAGGGTGGAAGAGACGTTGCGTAAGTCCTTCGTGGCCCCTGCCCAGTCAACGTACGGTAGTTGAGCAAACCATTCGGGCGCAGAGCCTTCGCGAACGAGCAATGCTGCGATCTTCCGGAACGCTGGCTCCGGCACGGTGGTGTAGATGACCAGTCGCTCGAAGCTCACGTTGACAGACTCAAGAAATCGATACAAGCCAGGACGTGGGAACTGGCTGACTGCGTTTGATATCAGCGTTCCCTCCAGGTCCATTGCAAGGATGTTAGGTCGCATCGGCGGTTTCCCGGTGAGGGTGGTGTCTTTGGGTCATCAGGCCAGATTGCATCGCGTGACGATCCAATCTGGCCTTCAGCACGTCAGATGTCTGCGAATCTTGCGGCTCGCTCCAGCTGTTGCTCAAGCAGCTTGATGGCCTGCTGATGATTGCCTCCAACGTAGGGCTTATCACTGAAGTCGAGGGCAGACTCAGGTATCACGCTGAGTTCGACGCGAGTGGTAGTCGCTTGGCGAATGGCCAGCGTTGTCCACGCCTCATCGCCCTTCACGAATCCCACTTTGAAACGCGCGGTGACTTCACGCGCCGGCTTTAGTCCTTCAATCTTTCGGAAGTCGCTGTGCACTTGGGTCTGCGCCGACGGCTGCGCTTGCTCATTGACGTATAGCGTGGCCAGCCAGCTAACTTGACTCAGCGGCAACGAGGACGCATTGACGATACGCGCCTCGATGATTGGGGTAGGCCCGAAGAAGCCGCTCTCAACAACAAACTTTGCGTCGTTGGTCCGAATATTCTGCAGGTCAGCGAGGATGGGCGCTTGCGCCTTTGCCTGGTCTAGTAGCGACTGAATCCTATGCGGATTTTCCGATTTGATCGCCTTCACCTGACCACGCACCAACTCTTTCACAGAAGCATTGGGGTACTTCGCGTTTAGGTTCTCCAGATCCATGCCGGCGACTGCCCAATTGAAGGCGTCCCTTTCGTGAGGGCTCAGTCTTGCGTCGATTGCATCAATTGAGGCGCGGTAGTCCTGTTGACTGCCGTCGGTGATCATCTTGGTGTCTGCGGGCCCGCCGCACGCCGTGGCCATAGCAGACACTGCCAGTAGTAGACCCAATCGTCCCTTGGTTACCGCCAGGTGCGATTGCTGCTGTTGCTTCATACATCCCCCCTAGTGTGAGGGCCTGAGGATATCTGGTTTTTAGATATCTGAGAACTGGATATAGCTTCTGAGGCCGCTCAACTTAGGCGCGGCCATGGCTAAGTCCATTCATCGCAAGGAATACGCTGCACTGATCGAGGCGGTGAGGGATGCGCGCCTGGCAGCCGGCCTGACCCAGGCTCAGGTGTCAGAGAAGCTAGGCCGAAGCCAGTCGTTCATCAGCGATGTTGAGACTGGGAAGCGCCGGGTCGATGTGGTGGAGCTCAGGGATATCGCCCGGTTAACCGGGCTATCGTTAAACGCTCTTATTGCTGACTTCGAGAAGCGGCTAAAGCGGTGACGGTCGCGCCCTCGCCTCCGGCTTGATAAGCGCGTACCAGCACGGTCACGGACGTAGCGAAGTCTTCGCTCGCTGTCGACTTAGCCCACTTAGCAAGCGGTGTCTATTCGGCAGGCATTCGCCCGGCCTGCCATGTCTGTACTCCTTACCCTATTGCGCCTGGTGCTTTAGGAATTCCTCCTACGCTACGGTCTCAATTGCGCCAGCCCTGACGCGCTTCACCATCCGGATCGCATCTGATGCGCTCATGGCCTGCCCTGCCTGTGCCGCGCCAGGGCGCGGCCGTGCCCAAGTCCATAAGACTGGCGCAAGCCAGCGCTTTGGCGCACTGGCCACTGATGACGGGCCAAGAGGCTCACAGCTCCAGCCGCGGTCCGTCGATCCACTAGGCCGGCGGGGTCCCTGAGGACGCGCGCCGCGTTAGCGAGCGGCCGCTTGGGTTTGGGACCAGCATGGTCTAGGTGGCGTTGCTCAAGCATGTTACGCGGCTTGGACAGAGAAAACTTTAGTGCCGTGGTTGGAACCGAGAGATGCGCCAGAATCAGCCCCGCGCTTCAACTATGCGCTTAGAGTTGACGCGTGAAATCCTTTAACCGCCCAACCCCGCGGAACTTGCGCAAAGCAATGAGGTCATCGCCCGAATGGATGAGGGGGGCAATTCGCATGGCCTACAGAACATCGACGCTTTTGTCGCGGATTGAGGATGCAGCGCTGCGCAAGGTCCGCCTGTTGAAAGCGTTTGCTCTCTCACATCAACGAAAAGCACGGCGCTGGGCGGAAAGTCATCCCTACATGCTGCTGGCCGCTTTCCCGCTCTGGGGTAATCCGCGGTCATTCCCAGCGGTTCCGCACTCCAGCCTGAAGAAGCGAGTCTGGAGCGGCTTGGCCTTGATGGGGGGGGCAACAGGACCATGGGCGATCGCATACGCTCAGCTTCAATCCCTCATTGCAGACATGAATGAAGCGAAGGCGGTGGCGGAAATTGGGCAAGTCGCATTCGAACAGACGACGACCATTTTGGAGCTCAGCGCTGCCCTTGTCCCATTCTTTGGATACATCACCATCGGCCTCATGGCTGCAGTTGCAATGGGTATACATCGTATGGAGGTTGTGGCCACTCAGTTGGATCTCAAAGCCAAGCCGTGCGTTGGCTACCGCTTCCATGTAGTCCAAATTAGCTCGATCGCGCTGTATCTGGGCCTTCTCGCCCAGTGTCTGTCGTGGTCAATGAACCATCGAAGCTCCGTCGAGCCCTTTTTTCGCTGGGTGACCAACACCCCCCTGATCCTGCTTCCGGCCATCCTGTTCCTGCTTTTGCGCCGCGCTCTGGCCAGGAATCGCAGGGCGGTAGGGATCAAACTGTATGGAAACACCACACGGGCCCTGTTGGCCTCGCTTCTTTCCACGGTTCTGTGCGCAGGGGTCCTATTTCTTCTGATGAGGTGCCTTCGGTAGCCCTTGAATGGTCGTCGACGGTAGCCACGGCCGTTTGATCGGGGCGATCATTGGGGGCGTACAGCGGGGGGTGTTGAAATCGGCGCCCGTGCCGACCTACCTGGGTGATGCATTGCCGCGCTCTGGCGGCCCTGCTCCAGCAATGCCAGCCAATGTGGAAACGCAACTTTCTGTGCGAGTCCTGGACGAGGTGAGGCCTACCGGAGAGCAGGGTGGCAAGGCGTTGAGTTGGTCGCAAAGCTATGGAACGCGCCTCAAGGCGAGCTAGCAAATATCGTTGCGGGAGCGATCTGCGTAGTCGTAAATGCTCTAAAAATCTGTCAAATTTAAAGGAGGTAGTAATGCTGCAGCGTATGACACCAAAGGACTATTCGGAGTTTTGGGAGCGCGAATCATCTCAATTCGCCCTTGATAACATCTATGCACGTCTCAGCCAGCTTGTCCCCGAGGAGGCGACCTTGGAGATCGGTTGTGGCGCGGGGTGGAGTACGTTGAGCCTTGCGAAAACGCGGCCGGTCTTGGCTGTCGATAACAACACCCATCTGATTGGTCTTGCGCAATCGCGATTGAACGATAATGGAGTGACGGCGCAGATCATCCAGTCTGACTTGTTTGAGCCGTCCGCAAACCTTCTCAGCGCGATCCAGGCGTTCCAGCCGAAGGTCGTCGTTGGATGGTTCATCGGTTCTCATCCGGACGACAACGACAAGCGTACCCCCGCCAATTTGCGCGCGGAAGAAAAGCCTAAGGTGTATCGCGAAAGCGTCGAGGATCGACTGGTTGCGCTGCCGTTGTGCCCGCCGTCCGTGGAGTGGGTTCACACCGTGCAGCGCGGTGGCATCCCGCCCGGTGTTACCGAGGCTCAAGTCAAGGAAGGGATGGCCAAAGAGTACGAAAAGTACATGTTCAACAACTCAGGATTTACGGTCACGGATGTGCAGTTGCTGCACTGGAATCAGGTGGCAGGCAAATTTCCCTATGTTCAGACCGTTAGACCCGACCTTCCTGCCGGCAAGCCCCAGCCCGTGATCATTTCCATTCTGGCTCATCGAAAGGTCAGCGTGTAGACCCCATAGCCCTAAACCCAAAGCCTCCGATAGTTCGATGTAGGTTTTGCAGCCAAACCGGCTTTCCGCGTCAGGACTGCTCTAGTCATTTATCCAGGCGACAAGGCACGACTCGACCGCTGAGCATTGGATAGAGCGGATATGTCTGCTGCACAGAATCCAAATCGAAGAACGATGCTGGGGGTGGGGCTAATACGGCCAGGCCGAGCATCCAAGCGCTCCGCCCCCACGTTTGTGTGCATCCAAGGCGGTGCCTAGAACGTAGGGGGCTGTTGCTAGCCCAAGCAGGTACAGGGCGTTAGCTCATCAGAAAACTACCTTGGTACAGCCAGCTGCTGGTACCGAGGCGCTTCAGCAAACCGATGCGTAGCGCCGCTTACGGCATCCGTGGCCCCTCCCCTCGTCTGGCGCAAGCAATTTCGCATTCAACACCAGCGCCCCCCTTCCGGCGGTACAGCTGCGCGTGCGTCGCTAGGTGTTGACTACGGATTTAGGCCTGAGGATGACAAACTTATGCAGACTTTCTGGCTCGATCTCTCCGAGCTCAAGCATCCTGCGCAAGTAACTGACACGATGGGTTCCCTCGATCAAGTGAATATCACGGCCGTAGACTCGCCAGCCGCTATCAACCAACAATGCCGATTGGATCAAGATCGGCGGAAATGGCGGGGTCAGCTCTTTGGACATTTGCTGATAGATAGAGTAATCATGATTCACCTTTTTGAAGTAATCGTATTGGGCTCCCCACTCGGTCATGGGCTTGTTGTGAAAGAATTTGATGCGATCATAGGCCTCTTCCGCAGTCATGTACTCAACGGAAAACCAGTAGGCAGCCAAGTCAAATTCGGGGTAGTGTTCGTTAAAGTGCTCGAAGTGGTCATAGACCACTTGCCTATAAAACTCCAGCGTTGCTTCGCAGTCTGGAAGTGAATGGCGCGCTCGGTAGTCGCTCCAGTCTTCCTTATCCCACGTATTGAACCCGTGCGGCTTTACTTCAGATGGCAGCATTGTGCGAAACCATATTCTGCGACAGCTCTATTTTCGGGAGGGGGGCTTGAGTCCGCTATTGATGAACAGCGGAGAGATCGACAACCAAGATGTCTCCTTTTATTCCCAAGTCAAGCAGGTGGCTCTGCATTGCATCCGCCGGATATCGCTGACCTTCGGTGCACTCGCAGATGGCTCGCACTATGTCGCCAATGCTAAGCATGTTAGCTGACAAGAGCGCCGTAAGTTCGGCATCAGTCCAAGGCATTGTCTGCGTCCTTGCAGAGGAGACAGCACAAGCATCTCTGTGCCATATACAGGCTGAGCCATGTTCGGGAAAATGCGGATTCACCCCAAAAGGCTCCTCTGAGTAAAACATCTCCCAGATTGCTGCGTTGGAAATGCCATGCTGCCTTTTCAACTGGCTGTCGAAGTGAGATTTTGAGGTGCTCTTCTGTATGGAATCCCAGCAATTGGCGTGAGTGCTTAGTCGAGGCCACTTTGCTTCAAATAAACCCACTTTGAAGAAATCATTGTTGCGAAAAATGATGCACGCGTCCGTGCCAGTCTGGCGCTCAACCTTGGGGGTCAACACCTGTGAGTGCGCCACTAGGCCAGGAATGCACCTGCTGTTGATCTCGCGGCGAAGTGCGCAGGTGAAGTTCGATGTGTAGTCGTTTTCAGTGACTACGTACCCCCTTATCAGATCCGCGCGCACCAGGCGATCAGCCCACTGCGCGCACTCCTCCACCACAGCAATCAGGTGATGCGGGGCGAGCATGAATCCCTCCTTACGGAAAAACTACGTGATGATCAGATATTAGGGGTCTGGCCGCGTCAGTTATTCACAGCCCACTACACGGCGGGCCATTCGCATCTCGTCCGATATTAGGGCGGCTCGCTGGAAGTAACAAGCCGGCCAAATGTCGCTGTGTGGCTGCAATGGTGGCTCATGCTCTGACTGAAGTGGAGCGCGTATGATTCCTGATGAACCACTCTTCCGCGGGAATTTCTGGCGATCAGACGTCGTTGTACGTGATCGGTGATGGGCCGAACGATGCAGTGCTCGCCTACCAGCGCTCGGCACCTGCCGGAGTTACGGGTAATTCTTAAGTGGCTGCGAGCCAGCACAGTGTGAGTGATTCATTTGGATACGCGGGGCGCATCAACGCTTGCGCCTGTCCCACGACAGGTGGCCCGTGAGCTCTTCCAGCCCTTCGTCCTCCTGAATGCGCGCCCCAAAACGATCGAGCTCCCGATCAGGCAGCTCGTCTTCGTCAAACCAAAGTAACGATACAGTGGTATCGCGACTAGCGAAGTGGCGGCTGATTTCCCGCAAACTGCCGCCCTTTTCCCAGTCGTCGAACCAGACGTCTTGAGCCACTTCAGCGGAGGCAATGGCGCTGACACCTGCATCATGTAAGCGTCTAGCCGCCGACCCCGCTGGAATCACCGATCGAGCCGAGATCCGGGCATTGATGTTGCGCAAGGAGGTCGAGCGTGAGGCATACCGAACGGCACCTCGTTCCATGGTGACAAAGGCGCATGGTCGCTGACTTAGGCTTGCATACCGTGACGCAGCTGCAGGGAAAGAAGTGCCAAATTTGACTGCGAGAGTCTCGATTACCTCCATGGATGGGTCGTCCGAAGGCACCTTCTCCAGCCACAGTTTGTAAGGCATCAAAAGCTCTGATGCGAAGGTATCGCAGGCCACCTCATTGGGGTGCCGCTTGGCATAAGACCAAGAAGGCACCTCTTCGTGACTGGAGGGAAGCTCCAGCACGATGTGCGCAATCTCATGGCAGATCGTAAAGCGCTGGCGCTCCAGCGTTTCAGTACTGTTGACCGTCACGATGTGGCGGCCATTGGGCTTGGTGATGGTGTACCCGGATTCACCCTGGCCAAGTTCATCGTGTCGGAGCTTGGCATTGATAGCGTCCAGATAGGGCGTCAGATCACCAAAGACCGGCGGCAACGTCACCTTGGCAACAAATCCGCGCGCCTTCTGCCTAACCCACAGCTCGTCCATGCTCAGCCGTCCTCATCATCGTCCTCGAATGCCCGCCTCACCCTGGAAATCAGAGTGGCCGGGTCCGGCCTGATTGTCCCTCGATGCTTCATTCCTGCAGCAGCCGAGAAGACTTCCAGGCTCACATCTCCATCTTGCAGGGCATAGTCCACCAGATTGACGTCTGCCTCGGGGTGGTCCATCAGCCAGTAAACGATACCCGCATCGCGCTCGCTTGGTCTTAGTACAGCCAACAGCTTGGCTACCAGCTCATTGGAGGGGCTGGTCTTTTCGCCCGTTTCCAACCGATGGATGTACGCATGGTCAGTCGAGGAGCGCTGACCAATTTCCCTCAACGACATCCCGTTTCGCTCTCTAAGCGTCTTTAAGGCAATGCCTAAGCCGGTCTGCGGCATTTTTGACTCCTGATCGGTGCAAAGGCACGTCCGGCAAGGCCTTACACCCATTTGGGGTGTCTCAGTTGCTTTCGCGCCCAAGGCCTGCTAGCGTGTTGTCCATCCAGACAACACACCCTATTTTCACGAAAAGGGTGACCCGTTCCCGGGGTGTTGTCTGGATAAGCAACGCATTGTGCTTCATCGCAGTACTGGCAGCAACCTAGTTCTCAACGTGGTTCGCACGACCTACACAGGAGCTCGATATGACACGCAAAAACCAACATGTTGTACCTCATCAGGATGGCTGGGCCGTCCGCGGCGCTGGCAACCAGCGGGCAACCTCGGTCCACCAGACCCAGCAGGAAGCCATCGATGCCGGTCGCGGGATCGCCCGGAACCAGCACAGCGAGCTGGTGATCCATCGTCCGAACGGGCAGATCCGTGACAAAGACAGTCACGGCCATGACCCCAACCCGCCGAAGGGCTGATGACCATGGCTGACATCCCGACCTATCACGTGCTCGCACTTTCAGGAGGCGGCTATCGTGGCCTGTACACGGCCACGGTACTTGCTGAGCTGGAAGCGGCTCTGGGGCGACCCATTGCCGCGCATTTTGACCTGATCTGCGGAACGTCGGCAGGCGGGATGTTGGCCTTGGGCTTGGCTAACGAGATTCCTGCCTCAGAGCTCAAAGGCCTGTTTGAGGACCAAGGCAACCGCATCTTCGGTCGGCGTAGTCTGGCGCGCCGGCTGTTTGGGTTCTGGCTGGCAGCCAAGCACGATTCGGCAGGCCTTGAGGGTGTGCTGCATGAGCGCTTTGGAGCCACGACCATCGGCGATCTGAAGCATCGCGTGCTGATTCCGGCGGTGAACTACACCACAGGACGGGGCCAGTTCTTCAAGACGCCCCACCACCCTAGCTTTGAGCTTGATCACCGCATGCAGGTGACGGACGTGGCCATGGCGACGGCCGCAGCACCGGTCTACTTCCCGCTCTCAAGGAATGATCGGGGCGTCTTCGCAGATGGGGGCCTGGTGGGCAACGCCCCGGGATTGTTCGGGCTGCATGAAGTGAGGACCTTCCTGGCACCGGGTGGCGAGGCCGAGATCCGGGTTCTCTCCATCGGAACTATGACTATCGGTGCCACCCTGCGCGGCGATGCAAGTCTGGACCGAGGGTTCGGCAAGTGGCGCGGCGGGCTGTTCGATCTGGTCATTTCTGCGCAGGAGTCCTCAGTGGATTACATGCTGCGGCAATCACTTGGAGACAAGTACCTGCAGATTGACGATCAGGCTACGCCGGACCAATGCCGCGATATCAAGGCTTTGGATCGCGTGTCCGTCGGTGCCACCAACACTCTGAAGGATCGGGGCAAGCATGCCGCCCAACGCGCACTGGGCAATCCTCTGTTCAAGCCTTTCCGTGACCACATCGCCACCTCGCCCGTGTTCTACCACGGCCCTCACAAGAACGCGTAGGAACCCATATGCTCAACCTCAGCCCACTGTTGTTCACCACGGTCGCCGATGAGGCGTGCCTGCATTCCAACCTGGACTTGAGTGACGCCGAGCGCGCACTGATTGCGCACGCACGGACTGAGGTTCGCGACTGCCTGCGTACGGGCATTCCTCGTGTTCTGGCTGAACGTGGATACACCGATACGGTGCCGCAGCCGCGATTCTTCACGCAAGGCTCGTGGGCATACAAGACGCTCAATGCACCGGCCAAAAAGCCGCAGCAGGCCGACGTGGATGACGGTTGTTACCTGCCGATGAGCTTTGTATCTCAAGGCACGCGGCCGAGCGTGGCGTCCACCATTTTCTTCGAAGCCGCTGAGCAAGCACTTGCTCCGTTGATCGAGCGGAAGAATTGGAAGCTTGTGGACAACAAGGACACCTGCATCCGGATCGTCATCTGTGGCTTTGCCCACATCGACATCCCGCTCTACGCCATCCCGGACAACGAGTTCACTGCATTGGCCAAGGCGTCCATGGAGCAGTATGGATTCGACTCCATAGCCGAGGCAGCCATCTATGCCGAACGCGACGCATGGACCGCCCTGCCCCGCGACAAGGTGCTTCTGGCTCACCGCAAATGTAACTGGATGGCCTCAGACCCCCGTCCCGTCAAAGAGTGGTTCCTGCAGGAGGTTGACGAGAAGGGCGAGCAGTTCCGCCGGGTCGTCCGTTATCTGAAGGCCTATCGGGACTGGCACTGGGAGAGCGGCGGCCCTAGCTCTATCCTCCTGATGGCAGCTGCAGCCCCCATCTTCGAAAAACGTGACCGGCGCGATGACCTTGCGCTACTGGATGTCGTCGCTGCGTTGCCGGCGCGGCTGCGGGCGGGGGTGGTAAACCCGGTGGAAAGCGGCGAGTCGTTGACCGATCGCCTTGGCAAGCGCGGGGTGGAAGACGCCGCACAAGCCTTTGAGGCCCTTGAGGTCATCCTTCGCGGTTGCGTGAATGCCTCCAGTCCTTCCCAGGCTTGCGTGTGGATGCGCAATGAATTCGGCGATCGATTTCCCGCCGATGAGGCGCGTATCAAGGTGGTGTCGGTCGTCTCGACAATCGGTGCCACTTCGCCGCAGCCCGGACCCAGTGAACTCATCGGCCGGAGCAAAGCGGGGTGAGCCGCGCCACGCCCAGCCAGGTGATTGAAGCATTTGCACGCGAAGGCTTCGAATTCGCGGGCAAGGCCGACAACGGCTGGTTCCGGGTTTCTGGGCGCTTGTTCTCGGACGTCACACCGGAGGGTGTGCCATGCGAAATCAAACTGGATCCCAACTTCTTCGAACTTCCGCGCGTCCGGCTGCTCGAGATTCCGTGCCATCTGCCTGCTGCGGTCCCCCACCTCAACGCCAATGGCGTGCTTTGCTACATCGCCAATGGCACGGTGACCTTGGACATCTATGACCCGATCGGCCAGTCGCTGGCTTGCCTGCGGCAGGCACAGCATGTGTTTGATCGGATCATGCGAGGAGAGATGGTAGAAGACTTGGCCGAGGAGTTCTACGCGTACTGGAGTGGTGCATATTGCCTTACCGACCTCGACGGAAATGCTCAGGGACGTCAGGAGTGCTTCGTCGTGGATGGCAACGAACGCCCAATCTGGTTCGTCACAGACAACCTTGCGCGAACCAAAAAGAAGGCTGAATTGCTAGGGTTCACCCCAACCGACAGGACCACCCCAACCTACAGAATCAAGACCAGCGCCCAACCACGCCCTGTCCCAGGCGTGTGGCCGCCCACCACCGTCAGCTCGCTGCTGACCTGGCAAAGCCAACTGGACCGTCGCTGCAGGCGAAGCATCCATCGTCGTATCCTGCAAGGTGAACGCGATCGCCTCAATGCACTTCTTATTCTGATCGACTCACCAAAAATGACCTATGCCTTTGGGGTCATCTATGAGCGAAATGAGCAGGTGCCGAGGGTGAAGTTCGCATATCGGCGCGATCGAACGCTGGGATTGCCTGTACTCCCGTTTTCCGTGTTCAGAATTGACGAGCACTACATCGCCGAGCGCAATATCCCAGGCCGCATCACTCTTGCGGGAAAGGCAATTGCATTGATCGGTTGCGGGACCATAGGCGGCTTCCTGGCCGAAATGCTGGTGAAGGCTGGTGCTGGAACTCAGGGTGGCATGCTGAAACTGATCGATTTGGACACGCTCTTGCCTCAGAACTTGGGGCGGCACCGGTTAGGTTTCCCCTCCCTGCTTCAGAACAAGGCCGTGGCCATGGCCGATGAGCTTCGGCGCTTGGCACCTGGCGTATCAATTGAAGCGGTCACACTAGATGCCCGCGAGGTTGACCTGTCCGATCAGCACCTTCTCATTGATGCGACCGGCGAAGAGTCGTTGGGCCATTGGCTGGCAGACTACTACCCACGGCCGACTCAAGTGCTTTCCGTCTGGATTGAAGGACCTGGAGTCGCCGTGCGAACGTTGCTTAGAAAGCCGCAAGGCGGCTGCTATCGTTGTCTTTGGCAATTCACCCGTCGCGGAGAGTTTTGCTCGACCACCGAACCATTGCCCAACATCCTGGCAGGGCACGGGTGCGAGGGTTTGTACGTGCCCTTTAGCGCCTCCGCTTCCATTCAAGCAGCTAGCCTGGGGTTGGATGCTGCGCTCGATTGGGCCAATGACATCATCTCCCCCGCTCTGCGTACGCGGGTCTTGGATCGTGACTTCGCACAAGCTGCGCCGGACGGTGAGCTGCCCATTGAACCCGATTGCCCAGCATGCCAATGACGAATGACTGGTCCAGCTCTGATCAGCGCAGGCTTATCCATCTGTCGCCGGCCACCTTGGAAGTGTTTGCCCGCTATGTACAAGACAGTGACCAGGCTCCCGAGTCAGGTGGGCTGCTTCTTGGAACGGTGCATGGCGAGCATCTGATCATTGAGCAGGCCACCGCCCCAACCGTCTGGGATCTGAGGCTGCGCACCTTTTTCCATCGCTCCGCTATAGGTCATGCCAAGCTTGCACTTGATCGATGGCGCGCCTCCCGTGGCACCGTACGGTACCTGGGCGAATGGCATACCCATCCGGAGGACTACCCAATCCCGTCTGGGTTGGACCGCGCGGAATGGCGCAGACTGGCCGCGGGTAGAAGAGACAGGCGACAACAGCTTTCAATCATCGTCGGACGAGCTGGCCTCCATGTCGAGTTGGTCGGCAGTGATGGCGCAGGCGACGTTTTTCAACCACATCAGTAGCGGCACTGACCGTCAACGACCCAGCCGGGGTCAGTGGGCTGGCGCATGTTCAAAATGCAAGAAACGAGGTCGCCCCAGTCTTGGGGAGCCACTGCTCATGCGGGTGAAAGGCGATGCAATCACTTCGGCTCACGGGATCGGTCAGCCGCTGCGATGAACAATCATTGCGGCAGCGGTACTGACGCGGGAGTAGCGGGAGCGAGTGTTCGGCGGATGGGGCAGGAAGTTAGCCAGGTGAGCATAGGCTTCGTTGATGTGCTTAAACTGATGAAGATGCGCGAGTTCGGCTTCACAGCTGTCCTCGGGAACATCAAGCAACGTCTCTAAGCCGTCGGCTATGTTCAATCCGTCAAACGACAGTTCTTTCCTCTCCTGTTCGCTAAGTTGAGGCAGAACAACATCTGTCAGCGCCAGCGCGTCCGCAAACTTGAGGCGGTGGGCGGGAAATTGGGCAAAGAACTCGTGGCTTTCATTGCTGCAGGGGGCCACAGGAAGCATGCACGGCAGGTCATCTGTAAGCGACGTATTGTCCTCAGAATCTGGGCAGCAAAGTGGCTGTGCAGCCTGGCCGAGTGGGTACCCAATCAACTTCGCCGGTAGCGCGCCATGCCGGCGCCGGATGATCCGTTGTTCGACCAACATGCTGAAGGCGTAGCTAGCGTCTTTTCGAAGTCTGCGTGTAGTGCAAAATCGCGCCACGCCCCATCGCAGGACTTCTCGGTGCCCGATAGCCGCTTCGAGCCGACCGCAATCCAGCGCAAGTAGGTAGTTGCAGGCGCACACGCCAAGAGCATCCAAGCAGCCGCCCTCCACGAGGTTGTACATGGACTCCACCACGTCCAACTGACTCGGTGCGTATGTACTGAAGCCTGGAACCTCGTGGTAGGCGGCTACCAATCGTTCAAGCACAGTTGGGCGATGCAGTCCAAGCTGCTCCATCAATGTGCGACGAACATCGATCAATTGCTCGGGTGTGCATTGCAGTGGTCCGCTGATCTTCCAGATGGGGTGCTCATACGCCCACTTTGCGACCCAGAAGCGTGGGTCGCCATGAACGGTATCGACCAGTTTTCCATCAGCAAGACTTGCCGGGTCTTGTCCCGTGCTGAAGTAGCGATACAGCGTCCTGGGGCGTGTTCCCGCACCCCCTTGCCCAAGTAGGCCGGCCCGGGCAAGCAGCGCCTGGTCGGCTTCGTCCCAGGTCAGGCTCTGTCCCTGTTGTTGTCGAACTAGCCAAGCCCATATGGAGTTGCGTACAGCTTCGGCACCGTCAATGGCAACTCTTCCAGGCGGCATAGTCTTGGATTGTTTTTTGGGGGGTTAAAAAATCCCCCTTCGCGGGATACAAATTGTGCATCATTGACGTTAACTGTCGAAAGAGGTGCAGTTGTGCCCGACCAGACCTCGGTGCCGTCCAGTGCCGCCAATTGCATGCAGGAGCTGCTGGAGCGCCACGGGGAGCTCATGGGGGGAAGTGATCTGCAGAGAAACCTCGGCTTCGTGAATGGTCGTGCCTTCGGTCGAGCAGTCCAGCGGAACCTTGTGCCGGTGCGCACCTTCCCCCTTCCGGGTCGCCGAGGATAGTTTGCCAGAACACGAGACGTTGCCGCGTGGCTTGAATCGCTTTAGCGCGAAGTCTGGTGCAGGCACGGCAGTGCGCGCAGCAGGTAGCGAGGAACACCAGGCGACCGTGGTGCGGCTGAGTTCGAAGGCCGGCGGAGCCAATCCAGGCCGTTAGTGACAATCATGGAGGTCTCTGAAGCCCCAAGATAGACAAACTCCGGACTACGGAAACGAAATCGCCCCCGCGTCAACGGAGGCGATTGTCTCTCGCCGGAGCGAGAGATGGCGAAGCACTACGCCCTACATTCGTAGGCTCCCTCAATTCCGACTTCGTGTCAAGCAGCTTGGCTGCTTGCTCGGGCACCCGTGCGTCTCCGAAGCCCATCTGGCCAAGTCGGACACTACGTCGTGCCCGCCCCTTTCCGGCCGGTCCGCTTTGGACCCGCCTGGCGCCCATTACTGGGCACAAATGGAAGTCGACGAATGCTTGCGAGTTTCGCCACAACAAGGGCGGGAGCCCCCCATCGCTGCGCGCGCGCCTCTGCCTGCGTAGATTCCGTCCGCCGTTCCCGCTGCCAAGGGAGCCGCAAATGAAAACGGATCCCCTTAACACCCTCTTGCCATTCCAAGGCCTCCGATCTGCAGAAGTGGCTCAGCCGCTCCACAACGGGCAGCGCCGGCCCATGGTGGCCCGCGAGCTTTCCGCAAGTCAGATCAAGCGCGACGATGTTTTCATGTTCTTCAGCCCCAAAGAAGACCGCCGAGTCAGTGTGCTGGGACCTCTGCAGCTGGCTCTCCGACTCCAGCTTGAATTCGATCCGGTGGTGGCCGCAGCAACCGAGCGCCCCCGCTCCATCCCCGTAGGCACCGAACAAGTAGAGCTTCACTTTTGGTGGCAGTACGTAGGCGGAAGTGAGTTCTACGCTCTGGTAGTACCAAACGCGCAAACGGTACCGGGTACCGACGGCCAGCGCCGCCCCCGACAACTAGATCGCCTCCAGGCGGCCGCCCGGGATGCGTCGATCGCGCTCAAACTCATCACGGAGGACCAGCTTAAGAGGCCTGAGGGTAGAACCGAGCTGTGCTATCAGCTCTTGGGCATCTGTCAGTCCGCCCGCGATCTCGGCAGTGCCCTGATTCTCAGGAACGAGGTCGCGGCCGTCGTCAATCGGAGCGGGCGTATCACGGCCAATGAGCTGTTTGGAGAGTTGGGCCATTTCCCGCAGACACATGTCCAAGCCGCCCTGGTAGAGCTACTGCACATTGGATATCTCTCCACAGACGCAAATCCACGCATGTCTGGCCGCGCACGGGTGTGGAGGGCGGAAGGATGAGCAGCAGGGTCACCATCGAAGATAGCAATGCTATCCGTGCCACCGCGAAGCCTGATGAAGCATCGGTTCGCCCAGAAGATCGCGAAGCCTTTCGCGCTCGAGTGGCGGCGTTGGACAGCTGTCTGGATGGCGCGACAGTCCAGGATGCATCCAAGCGCTGGGGTGTTCCGCGTAACACCGTGTCCCGAATGATTGCCAACGCGTGCCTTCTCGATGAAGCGCACGCCAGAATCGGATACCGGGCATGCGTGCCACACATGCGTTTCAATCAGTCAGAGCGGAAAGCTGCCATCGTCCCGGCCAGTCCGCACGCCTTTGCCATTGACGCCGTCCTCAGCGCCGTTCCGGAGCTTCGAAAGCTCGTCGAGAGCTTCCGGGGAACTTTGCCAACCAAGACGAAGCGTAGTCCAGGCTTCGATCGACTACACAGACAAGTCACCAAAGTACTCGGCCACCAGGGTTACGGAACGATGTATCCCCTAAACACTGGCGACCAAGGGCGTCGGCGGCTGATTCAGTACATCAAGAGGCTCAGGGGAGCGCGGCAAGCAGAGATGACTGCCAACCTTGCAGAGGACCCGAGCGCTACCCGGATCGAGCACCTGCTTACCATTCGGCCCTTTGATCGCGTCGAGTACGATGAGCATGTGATCGACATCGACGCATGGGTCGCCATGCCGATGGCTGATGGATCTTTGCGATTCGAGAAAATCAGTCAGATATGGCTGCTTGCGATCATTGATGTAGGTAGTGGAGCCGTCCTCGGATGGCGTGTTGTCACTGGTCGGAAGTACGACCGGCATGACGTGCTCGCACTGTTCGCTGAGGCAATGGCGCCATGGGTGCCGCGAGAGCTGAGCCAGAGCGAGATGCAGTACTCGCCAAACGCTTGGATGCCCTCAGCGTACTTGACTGACAACACAGTGATGCGCAGCACCATGGTAGCCATGGATAACGATTCCTCGCATTTGGCCAAGCAAAGCGTGGACAACGTCATGGACCATCACATGGGGATCTTGCATTTCGGTCGCTCTGGCATGGGAGAGGGCCGACCCCACATTGAGGCCTTCTTCAAGAGGATCGAAGATGGCCTGTTCCGCTATGTCGCAGGTGGATATTCGCCCGCTACAGATATCAATGAGAAGCAGATTACGAGCACCTTGGAGGGCAAGGATTACCCTGTCCTTCTGGAGGTCTTTGAGGACCTTGTGGACACTTACGTTACGGCATATAACGTAACGAGCCGGTCTACACGTGAGCCAAGGTCACCTAAACGCCTGATTGACGAGCATCTCGCCAGCGGCGCGTGGGTTTGGCATGCGCCGGGAGCAGCGCGGAACATCCGTCAGATGACAGTTTTTCGGAAGCGCGTGACGATACGGGGATCACAAGGCAAGGGCATTCCACCCGTCGTCTATCTTAACCATGCCCGCTATCGCTCACCCAAGCTCTTCGGTCAATGGGATCTCATTGGCAAAACGTTTGACGCGACCTACGAGGACTGGCAGGACGTCCGGTTGCTGACGCTCTGGTGGAAGGATGGAAAGCGGATGGTGACCCTGCACGCCATGCCGCCTTACTCGGAATGCGCCCATACGCTCTCCGTCAGGCTTCGCGCAGCAAGATGGGCCAAGCATCCCGAGGCGAAGGATCAAGAGTCGTTTGACGTCATGGACAATGTGCGCGCCTACCATGACGCGGTTCGTAAAGCCGCTACGGGCATTAAAGACCCCGGCGCGAGGCTCGCCGCCGGCGAGGTTCCCAATGCTCCTCAGACTCGGAAGCTGGAGATTGAGGCCCCTCTGAAGGGGGTGCGTCAGGGTCTCACCACCATGAGGCTCCGCTAATGAACAATCTCATGCCTCTCTCTTCCCACCCAATGAGTCAACGGGTTCGCCCGACGATCCAGACGTTGCCGGTGGTCCGCCTGGCGCTGGCCACGTCAGTCTGCCTTGAGTATGGCCGGCCCAGCCTGCGCGTCATTGGCGATGGGCGTGCAGGCAAGTCCACTGCAACATTGATGCTGGAAAACACAACGTCGTGGCGCCCCTTCTCGTGCGGCTTCCTTCGTATGGTGGTTGGACGGCCAGCCGTCGCCAGTGAGGCGAACTTCTTTCGGGAAGTAGCCCTAGGGTTGGGCATGAAGGTGCCGCGGATCACCACCACACAAGACTTGCTGTTGCGCATCATCCGTGCTTTTGAACAAGAGGCAGCCCGCTCTGCGGCCGAGGTGGTGATGCTGGCGATCGATACAGCCGAGAACCTCACGTTAAAGGACTACGAGCACCTCGCAAAGCTGCAGAACCACTTCTTGGGCAGCGTGGTCCAGCCCTTCTTCCTGTTCATCCACCAAAGCGACAGCCAGATCGAGGGTGCTGATGATCTCGGCAAGGCGGCACCGCCTCACCTGTATGGAAGGTTCTTTGTTGATAGCCACGACTTCACGGGGTTGCTCTGGACGATCCCGCCGGAGGATTCTGACCAGGATGCCTGCGATGTCGCCTTAGCTTTTCGAGAGTTTGATCAATCAATGAGGTGGCCTGAGATCACGGGCCCGACCTATACAGAGGCATTCGCACCGCTAGCCTATAGCGCCGGTTGGCGACTGGAGAAAGAGACCGATGCGATAAGGCGGCGCATTGAAGTGCTCTGTGCAACGCACGGGTATGCGATGAGCAGGGACTGGCTCATGGTTTCCTTCAACGCCTTCGTGTTCGATCTGTTGACTAAGGTCGCAGCCGGACGTGCTGAATTTATGGCCCTTGCCGAGGATGACATTGACACTGCCCTAAAGCGTAGTGGCTTTATCGGCTTTGAGAGTGCAAGGCGCAGGTCGTCACGATGAGCGCCCCCCCCCTCCTCCGCGGATCATTGGTTGGTGATGATCTGAGCCTTGTGCCTTATCAATCGGCCTTCGGCTGTGCAGTCCGCTTGGCACGCCTGAACCAGGTCAGAGTTCCTGCTGAGTACAAGGAGCTTCTCGGCATCAAGACAGGCACATCTCAGACCCTGCTGCATGCACTGTCAACGTCTCGCGCTCAACAGGAGGCGCTAGCAGGTGCGCTCGGTATGGCGCGGCCTGCAGAGTGGGAGCCGGCGCAATGGTATCCGTTTCAGACCAGCATTCCGAGCGAGACCTTATTCTCGCGATTTCGCTATTGCCTTGCGTGCATCAGGCTGGGCTTTCATTCGATCTTGCAGCAACTGCCCTGGATTGACGTTTGTCCATGGCACCGAACGCGTCTGCGCGTAGGTTGCCCGCGCTGCGGGCAGGAGCCGTGCACATCCGCGAGATCTGGAATGCGATTGTTGACTTGTGTCTGCGGTTTTGACCTGGTCAACGAGTCGGCATCGGCTCTGCAGCGCGTCGCAGCCCGGCGTTCGGCAGAGATGCAGGCGGCCTACCTGGAGTGGTGCGGTCATGCGAGGAAGAGTGCACACGTGATTTTTGTACCTGGAGTCTCGATTAGCCGGGAACAGCTTGGCCGATTGATTGATCTTCCACCGTGGTTACGAGACCGGCCCAAGTCACACCATACAAATGTCAGGTCTTACTGCATCAGTAAACGCACAACAACACCTCACACGTCGCACGAACTTGGGAGTCTGGCGCTCGGTCGGGCGGTGTCCATTGTTGATTCCCAATTCCCGGCATTTGGGCACATCTCAGTTAACGTGGCCAAGATGTCCGGCGTACCTCGGCTCTCAATGTTGGACCACGTCCGCCTTGGGTTGCCCGAGCCTCTGGGTAGCGAGAACCCGATCGACCCTGCGCGGCGTGGGGTCTTCGCGGTACTGATACTCCAACCTCAGCTTTTGCACCCTGTGCAAGCTGCATTTCTGCTCCGGATGAATGAGGCCTACGATAGACATGGCGACATTGATGACGCGCCAACTCATCGCACGACCACCACACTGGTTCATAGGGTCCACGATGCTCTGCTCTGCAGGGCCTACGCAGAAGGGATGATGGTCGTGGCGTGCGGCACCGAGGGTGACAGCTTGCCGCACCGGTATCGGCGGCCCTCTCCTATCGGCTTGATGGTGTTGGACTCAGATCCTCGGATACGCACAGTGTTGTAGGGCCGCCGCCCCTTGTGACCGCGATGGATCGGATTGACACGGGCATAAGCGCGTTCCGGTTAGGGCCAATGAGATCGCCAACAAGCTCGTCGAGACTGACTGGCTGTCTGAGCGAAGGCGTGGCGCAGTGAAAATGCTCACGGTGCGGCCTGTCGTGGCGCAGTTCTTCAACATCCTCTGCGACTTTGCCACCCGAGAGCAGGAACTCCTTGGCAGCAAGTTCCGATCCATCCTGCTGAACCTCAAGGCGGTCCACAGCGGAGAGGCTGGTGGAGAACAGTTCGTGGAAGCCGCCAGGCAGGCCAAGCAATGCATGGCGCATATCGTCAACACCGCCTGCAAGGTTCAAGACGTCATGGAAGAGCTCTTGCGTAGATCAACCGCAAAGGAATTCGTAAAGGGATTCTTCGAAGAGTACGTGCAAGGGCTTTTCATTGCCGACTACAGCGAGCTTCGAACACGGGCGGAATGCCCTCCCCTGCTTGGGCGAGTGCGTATTCCAAGATACTGGAAGCATGTTCGCCTTCGATCCAGATCTTCCACTGGGGCGATATTGACGCTGGCGGCTTCCGAATAGCCGCCCGCATTAGAGAAATTGTCCCTGCCACGCATCAGCTCCTGCCATGGTTGATGGATCCTAGGGAACTTCCGCCCTCCATTGAGAACCAAGAGACAGAGCCTGCGACGAAGTCCGCTGTGGTGCGACACGCGATGCGTGCTGGCTGGCCAGACTTGGTGGCTGGGCTTGATGAGAGGTGTATTGAACAGGAAGCGATTGAGTCGCGCTTGCCCTCACGATGAACGGCCTCCGGCCCGCCGCGACAAGAGACGCTGGCAGGTACCGGTGACCGGGGACGCTCAGATGAGGGTCGCATCTACCAAGTACTAGGCACGCCCGACCGCATTGCCAATGCATCATGTGTTACTGCATTTCTTTGCCGATGCCCCAAGATGGCTGCAGGATGTTGCTTATGCGCCAAGTTCGCTGCATTGCGTGGATCGATATCCGTGTTTGCGGCATTGAGCCATGCAGAAATCTGGTGCATTCGAGTTGATGCGCCCTTGTAGATCAATAACTTGCAAGTCACGACCATTGGCGCGTGCAACAGGCGCAGGGCGATTTCCTTGTCGTGAGCCCAAGCCACCATCGCTTTTCCGCAAAATTCCTTGCCATTGTCCGTCCTGATGACTCGCGGCAGGCCGCGCTGAGCTGCCAGCCTGTCCAGTACCCTG